>JAGWYZ010000332.1 GCA_018969115.1 Chloroflexota bacterium
TTTGACATAAGCCTAGCTTACAGGATCAAGTTAGGAATTAGATTGGAAAATAGGTCAGACCTGCATACCAGTTTGTAAAAAAGCATGGCAAATTGGGCTGTAATGAATTGATTGAATCATCTGCTTTTTGTCGTTTTCAGGAAAACGCTATGAAAAGCATGTTTATTTTCATAACCTATCCATAACAACGCAATTTATGCTCAATGAAGTATCAGTAACCAAAATTCACAATTTAGGAGAATAAAAAATGAACAGACAATTAGCATTCATGATCGCCGGTGGCTTGACCGTCGCTATTTCCGGAATTTCGGGGTTAATGCTCACCCGTGCCAATATAAATGTTGACCAAACAAATAAGCAAGTCGCCAAGCCCACTGTTGCTGCGATCGCCAATGCGACGATCGAAAGACCATCAAATGCAGTGGCGCCAACCATTCAGCCAATACAACCAGCAGCAACGCCAACGGCAATGCTCGCCATTGTGCAAAATCCAGCCGAGATAGCGCTGCTTAATTCACAAATTCAAGCGGCAAATCGTATTTTAGATGAGCGTGAGGCGTTATATCAGGCTAAATTGAAAGAAGCCTATGCAGTTATTCAACAGCGTGAAACCGCTTATCAGGAAAAGTTACAGGTGGCTTATGAAAAACTACAGGTTGCAAACACGCAATCGTTAAAAGCACAACCGGTTGAAGCGGCATTGCCAATCGTTCGAATTGAACAAGCACCCGCAATGCAACCGCCAGCACAAGTGGCCCAACCTGTCTTCATCCAGCCTGCCACCAGTCAGCCCACCGCACAAATTGCTCAGCCAGCCCCCATTGCGCCAGTAGCACAAGTTGTACAGCCCGCGCCACGTCCCGAACCCAAAATCAACCCAGTAAAAGAAAGCGAGCACAAAGATGAGAAGAAGAGCGAACACAAGGAAAGCGAAAAGAAAGTGAAAAAGCCCTGAGCTTGAGACCGAAAATCAACTTAATGATCATAATGACATTGTTGCTCTAATAAATAAACAATCAAAAAAAATGCGACATCAAATCACCATTGCAGGCATGAAATTAATGACCAGTTTGGGCAGCTTGACAACAACCTTATTGCTTGTGTTGCTGCTCATGCAAGAAACAAGCGCCAAACAAGCCGCCCAAACGATTGAAACCGAGGAAACTGATGAAACTGATGTGACAACTGAGTCACCTCCGATCGAAATCATTACCCCGGTTGTAAAAACCCCAATACCTTTACCTACCGAAGGACTTAAAGTCACCCAAGCGAAAACGCCGACCACAACAATCATCGTCCAGCCAGTTCAAGTCGCCACACCCACAGTGGCCAAATTGGTCACGACAATTCGCCCACTGCCCACAATGCCGCTATTACGTCCGATTCCCGATTTACCACAAGCGATTGTTCGGCCCACCATTTTGCCGCAAGCACACGTGCAACCACCGCTACAAATACAAATTCAGACCAAGCCACAGGCACAACCTCAAGCGCAGCCGCAGGCACAAGCTCAACCACAACCGCAGGCACAAGCTCAACCGCAGCCACAGGCGCAACCTCAACCACAGCCACAAGTGCAACCGCCACCAGCCCCAGCACCACGCCCCCAACCCGCGCCAAAACCACCCAAGGTGATTACAAAGCCATCGTAATTTGACAGATCATTTTAATTTGGAGACAATAACCATGCAAGCTAATAAAACCTTACTCGAAAACATCAAAAAAAATGCAACTACACCCGCTAGCACTGCGCCCCCACCTCTATTAATCACGGATATGTCGTGGGGATTAACCGGCGCTTTTGGCCTTGCCACGCTGATTTTAGTCGGGCTAGTCATGTATACGCTTGGCCAATTGGGTGACAAAGCCGGTTCATTGGCATGGTTTATCTCACGTGGCACAGGTATTGCAACTTATTTACTCATTTCAGCCACCATGATCTATGGTCTTACCCTCAGCAGCCGTAGCGCCACCGGCATAGCCCCACCGCCGGTCATGTTTGCCATTCACGAATTTGCATCATGGTTAGGCATCCTCTTCACTGTCACCCACGCACTTGTGTTAATCCTCGATCACTATATCCACTTTTCACTTCTAACCGTCATCGTACCATTTATGTCTAGCTATCGCCCTGAATGGGTGGGCTTGGGGCAAATTGGGTTTTATATGACGCTTTTGCTAACTGCCAGTTTTTACATTAAGAAAAAAATCGGGCAACGGGCATGGCGCATCATCCATTATGCTAGTTTTATTACATTTGGGTTGGTCACGATACACGGCATTTACAGCGGCAGCGATACAAAATTAGGATGGATACGTGGGATGTATTGGATAAGCACTAGCGCTGTGCTGCTGCTCTTGTTTTACCGAATTTTATTGAGCATCGGCAAAGCTTCACATACCACCTCGGCAAAAATTAAACCAGAAACCGCAACACCATGAATAGCACACATCGCCATGCCACCCGCGCCATGAATACCGACATCGTGATAGATTTAATGCTTACAACTGACCACGATGCTCAAAAACTACTACACCAAGCCGCGTTATTTTTTTTGCAGGTTGACTATAAATTGAGCCGCTTTCGCTCCGACAGTGAGCTAGCGCAACTCAATCGCAAGCGGCAAATGATTGTTTCGCCTATGTTGTTTGAAGTGGTACAATATGCAATTGAGGCTTACAAAAATACAGATGGCTTATTTAACCCATTATTAGGTCAAGCCATTAATCATGCTGGTTATAGCTGCACATTTGATGATATTGGCACCGGCAATATGCGCCACGCCCCAAAATCACCTCAACTAAAACCACTAAACACCACGTTACACACGCCTGACCACATTCAATTAGATGTCGAAACCCACCAAATTACGTTGCTAAATCATGCCCTGCTCGATCTGGGTGGCATCGCCAAAGGCTGGGCAGTCGACCGTGTATTTGAGAATTTGACACAATATGGCGAATGTTGCGTGAATGCAGGCGGTGACATACGGGCCAGCACAACTTATAACTTTACGTCACCTAATTCAGGCTGGCAAATTGACCTCGAAAGTCCATTTGAAGCGGGGAAATCTTTAATTCAATTTAACCTTCAGCAACAAGCCGTTGCAACTTCGGGCATTAGTCGGCGCTGGTGGTATTTCAATGGTCAAATGCAGCATCATCTCATTGACCCACGCACCCAACAACCCAGCAAAAATGAATTGCTGAGTGTAACGGTAATTGCCGATAACACTGTTACGGCAGAAATTGCAACCAAAACGGCCTTTGTGCTTGGCAAAAACGAGGGTTGGGCATGGCTCAAAACATGCCATTTTCCTGCATTAATGATTTTAAGAGATGGCGCTTGGTTTACCGATATCCCACAGACAGACGATTCACAAGCGCCATTTCATTTACAAAATTGCCTTACCACTCAGGTCATCAAATAAATAGAGGCGGGTTTCATCAATGCGCAGGGTGAGTGGATCACCCAAACGCCCACGATAGGCGACATCGGGGCTGCTGATGGT
>JAGWYZ010000333.1 GCA_018969115.1 Chloroflexota bacterium
GACTTTAGTCGTAGATCTGATAGTTCAGATTGTAGCGATGATTATCCCCTAAAATGAGATACTAAATATCTTAAAAACAATAGTTATATATGATTGCGCCTAAATCTAAGCATCTTTGCACTGACAATCGGCTATTAGGCTGATATTGTTGTTTAATCTATTTTGATGAGTGGTAAAGTAGCTTGGTAGATGTTAGCGGAACTGACGTGGCTGTTGGTGTTGGGGTGAGGGTGGCAGAGGATGTCGGGCTAGCGCTAGGGAGATATGGATAGATGTCGTGGAATGTAATGTTTTCAAATATGCCATCGCTCACACTGAAAAGATATGATAAAAAATGCCTGTCCATCAATTTGCACGGTAAATATGTTTTGATCAATGCCACATATCGGCAAAAACACCGAGTTTGTATGTTTGTCATGGATCATACACACGGCCCAAGTCATGTTGCTAGCTGGCAGATCGCCCGATTCTTCATCTGTGCTTTTGCCCCTAAAGATGACTGTATCACTGGGTTTGACTGCACCCCATCCAAGAGTTGAATGATGACGGGTGTGAGTGGTTGATTGGTCAGCACACTGAGTTTTGCATTGTTGCTGGTGAGGCTGGCAAATGAATTACTGATAAACACGCGATAAGTTGTGTCATGGTCATTTAGGCGCAGGTTTGGCGTGGTATAACTGGCTTGAGTCGCGCCTGCGAATGGGCCAATGGGTCGTGTCTGCATCTTTTTTTTAAATTGTCAGTTAAAATAATATGTTAATGACAGCAAAGCGACAAAAAACACCATCAAGGCCTCAAGATAGCTCTGAGCTTTCATCTACTTTTTTTCAAACGGCGTTATTACAGAATGTTGATATTCCCCAGCAGCGTATTTTGCTGAAATCGCCCTTTGTTTCGATTGGCCGCGCTGCCGCAGGTGAAAACGACATTCCTATTCCCACATTTGATAGCAATGTGTCGCGCACACATGCTAGCCTTATTTATGATGATGGGGTTTGGGTAATTGAAGACCATAGCCTAAACGGCACTTATGTCAATGGCACACGTTATGTCGGTAGTCGTGTGGTATTGCGTGATGGAGATTACATTCACATTGGAAAAACATTCCATGTTATTTTTAAAGATTTAGAAATGACTGGGGTCGATGATGGGGTGCGGACTGTTTTACCGGGGGTGTCTGACACGAATGACAGGCCGTTGTCAGGGCCGCCTTCGCAAGGTTTGTGGGCGGGTGAAGATGGCAGTGTTTATCGTGATGGGCTTATGATTACGCATTTAATCTCAAAAAATGAATTTCGTATTCTTAAATATTTAATGGCGCATGTCAATGTTCAATTGACGATTGATCAAATTTGCCGTAACATTATGGGTGGGCAAGAGAATATGGTGCATGTGCGAGAAATGCTTTTGAATATGCAATATAAACTTGAGTCAAACCCATCGGCCCCTAAATATTTGCAAATTGATGTAAGTGGTGAGTTGCGTTTTTGCCCCGAAGGCTTAAAATAACTTGGCTTGTGAATGTATCGGCTGGCAGATGTAAAAGTAGTTTTGTGAATGTGCTAAAATTAACCTTATTAAGTCGTCGGGGTGTAGCGCAGCTTGGTAGCGTACTTGCATGGGGTGCAAGGGGTCCCCGGTTCAAATCCGGGCACCCCGACTTAATTTAAAATCTTGGTTGTTTTTACATGACCATTCAACCGCAGTACTAGGTGCAAAAACACCGCTACTGCGGTTTTTTGTTATGACGTTAGCATATTAACTTTGCTTTACACTGCACCATTTGGTGATTTTGACGAAAGTTTGTTTTATTCACCCCATTTTATTGAGAAGATACAGTAGATGTAGTACATCTTTGATGTATAAACGTTATACGCTTAATGTAATGTTATGAATATAGATTTAAATGTAGATTGTGGAGAAAGCTATGGTATTTGGAATTTTGCGGATGATGAAGAAATTTTGAGCCATGTGACTTCTGCAAATGTGGCCTGTGGTGGTCATGCTGGTGATGCCGATGTGATGCGTAAAACCATCAAACTGGCAAGACAAAATAATGTATCGGTCGGGGCGCATCCGGGGTACCCCGATTTACAGGGGTTTGGGCGGCGTATTTTGCCAATGAAACCCGACGAAATTTATAGCTTTGTGTTGGCGCAAATTGGTGCATTGTATGCCGTTGCGAAGGGTGAGGGTGTCGCGTTGCGTCATGTGAAGGCACATGGCGCTTTATATTTATATGCTGCTACCCATTGTGAGATTGCTGATGCCATTGCCAAGGCGGTGGCAGCTTTTAGTAAAGAGCTGATTTTTGTGGGGTTGGCTGGAACTGAATTGACCGCAGCCGGTGAGCATTATGGTTTGCATGTGGCGCACGAGGTGTCTGCTGACCGCACTTATGAAGCAAACCGGACGTTGCGCTCACGCGAATTTGCCGATGCGGTGATTTATGATAATACGCAAGCATTGCGCCAAGTGTTGAATGTGCTGAAACATGGTTTTGTTATGACATCCGATGGCACAAAATTACCGACCAAAGCCAACACAATCAGCTTACATAGTGATACGCAAGGGGCCGCTGCACGCGCCGCCTATCTTAAGCGTGGTTTGTCTGCGGCGGGTATTAGTCTTGCGGCGTTATAGCAATTTCGCTAATAGTCAACAATATTTCAGCTTATTCACAGCCTAGCTGAGTAGAATGAGATATTGTTATGAAACGTATCGATCTCACGACTTGGCTTGACCAATATTTAGACGTTTGCCGTTATCAAGATAAATCTAACAATGGCTTACAGGTGCAAGGGCCTGATGAGGTCACTCGTGTCGCTTTTGCGGTCGATGCTTGTTCGGCATCTTTTAAGGCCGCAGTAGCTGCACAAGCCCAGTTGCTTATTGCACATCATGGGCTGTTTTGGTCAGAGCATTTGCAGCTTGTGGGGCCGCATTTTGAGCGGGTGTGCACCCTCATTGCGGGTGGTTGTGGGCTTTATGCATCACATTTGCCGCTTGATGGGCACGCCGAGGTGGGCAATAATATTGAATTGGCACGTATGGTGGGGCTGGTTAATGTGCAACCTTGGGGGATGTATAAAGGCGAGGCTATTTCGTTTATTGGTGATTTGTCACAGCCGATCGATTTGCCGACACTAATCGGGCGGGTTGCACCACATATTGGCTCACCCAAAATGGTGCAAGCACAGCCCAATCTTCAGTGTAAACGGGTGGCTGTCTTAAGCGGTTTTGGTGTTACCATGATTGATGAGGCGCTTGCTGCTGGAGCCGATACCCTGATTACCGGCGAAACCAGTCATTCGTGGTATCAGGCGGTGGCCGAACGTAAGTTGAATGTGGTGTATTTGGGGCATTACGCCAGCGAGACATGTGGCCTAAAAGCATTGGCGCGGGTGATGGCGCAGCAACATCAATTAGAAACCTTATTTATTGATTTGCCGACTGAATTATAGAATAAGGACGCGGTGACATAAATTTTATGATGCGTAAAT
>JAGWYZ010000334.1 GCA_018969115.1 Chloroflexota bacterium
GCGGTGGCTGGAGATATAGTGAGTTCGGCGAAAACCTTTTATCCCTTATTATTGAGAAGATACTAAATTTTCGTCAAAATCACGATATGGCCTTGATGTCATGGGCAAAGCCCATGACATCAAGGCCATATCGTGATTTTCACATTCCATATTTTAATTTTGCCATGCTTTTTGCATTAAAATCACCCCCATGACTACCCAACCCGCCCTACCCCAAGGGTTCCGCGCCGCAGGCATTGCTGCGGGCATTAAAAAAAATGGCAAAGCCGACCTCACCGTCATCGTCAGTGATGTTGATTGCAACGCTGCGGCTGTATTTACCACCAACAAAGTCAAGGCTGCCCCCGTGATCCGCGGCATGGCACAACTCAAATCTGCCTATGCAAGGTCGATGCGAGCCGTGGTGATTAACGCTGGCTGTGCCAATGCCTGCACCGGCGACCAAGGCTTGCGTAACGCCGAGGCCACGGCACAATTAGCCAGCACCTTGTTAAGATTAGATGCCCATGATCAGGTTTTAGTGATGTCAACTGGTGTTATTGGGGTGCAGTTGCCAATGGACAAGCTGCAAGCGGGTATGCCGCAAGCCGTTGCAGCCCTCAGCACCTCGTCACTGGCCGATATTTCATTGGCAATTATGACAACCGACACCGTGCCCAAAGTCATTAGCCACAGTTACACTACTACCGAGGGCAAACAGTTCACTATCGCTGGTATCGCCAAAGGCGCTGGCATGATTCACCCAAACATGGCAACCATGCTTTCGGTGGTGATGACCGATGCCAAAGTGCCGCTTGGGGCCTTGCGCCAAGCCGTAAAAAAAGCGACCAACCGCTCATTTAACTGCATTAGCGTCGATGGTGATACTAGCACCAACGACACTTATTTGGTGCTGGCAAATGGGGTCAGCGGCACCCGCCCCAGTGTTGAAGAATTTGAAGATGCGCTCAATGAAATTAGCACTGAACTTGCAAAAAAAGTAGCGCGTGATGGCGAAGGCGCGACCAAATTTATCACCATTCGGGTGACAGGCGCACGCACATGGGATATGGCGCACAAAGTCGGGCGCACGATCGCCACTTCACCCTTGGTTAAAACCGCATTTTATGGCGAAGATGCCAATTGGGGCCGCATCACTTGTGCCGCTGGTTATAGCGGCGAAGATGTTAACCCCGACCACATGTCGCTGTGGTTTGGTGGGGTGCATGTGTTTTCGAATGGCACACCCACCGATTACTTGGATGAGGCGGCTACAGCCGCAATGAAGCCGATTGATGTCGAAGTGCATCTTGACCTTGGCTTGGGCGAAGCCGAATGCACGGTTTGGACTTGTGATATGTCGCATGAATATGTGACGATTAACGGCAAATATCGCTCGTAGCGTATCTGAGGTGAGAATAACCACTAAAAAATCGGATGTCTTAGTGCAATTTGTCGCGACAACATCAACTTGCGCTAAGACCTCCGATTTTTGCGCTAATATCGTCTTCACGGCATATCAATATCATCGTCTAAAGTTTTGGGATGTGGCGATGCGGGGAGCTGGATACGAGAAGTCATAATATTCGCAATCGTCGATCTTAGCCGCTCACTCAACCCCGACGGCTTGCGTTTTTGAAATAAGGCGGGTGGGATAGCGTTGATGACCGGAATCTTGCTGTCAGATTCGCTATTTTGATTGCCAAAACGCGATTGGCGGGTAATCACGCGCCGCTCAACCCTGCGGGCAAAAGGCGCGTTAGTGGCATCACGCGCAAAACTTGGGGGCGGCAAATCATCAGCCACTTGCGTTTGATCATCAGCGGGTTGTGGGTAAACCTCGGCTAAATTTGCCTCAACTCGCGGCGGCGACGTTGGCAGGGGGGGCGTTGTTGCGGGGCGCAAGATCCGCACCGTTTGAATAATAGATGGGGCCAGATTAAAAATGACATAAGCTAACACTGTCGCCCAAATCACGCCCGTGATACCATACCACTGGGCAAACACAATTGAAAACACAATATTGGCTAAGGCCGCCAACACCCCATAAACCACCGGCCAACGCAACCGCCCAAGGCTGCCCAACAACGTAAACGAAGCGGTTGTCAGCACGCTAATCATATTCCAAAGCGCCATACCCACAAACACCATAAAAGGCGCAACGGCCTCGGTGCTGCCGGTCCAAATACGCACAAACCATTGTCCAATCAGCACCAGCAACAAACAAAGCGCAGTCGTTATAACAAAATTGGTGGCTGTGCTGCGAAAGAATGCTCGGCGCATCCAATTTACATCGCCACGTGCATTTGCCTCGGCATAGGCCGGCCATAGCACCGGCGCCGTAAATGACATGAGCAGCGAAGCATAATTAAACAAACGCCACGTAATGCTATAAGGCGTGACAGCTTCGGCCCCAAGCATCCGCGCAATAATCAAATTATCACTTTGCAAAATCACCAAAGCCGCAATTTGTAAAACAAATAATTGCAAACTAGTAGTGACCAAACTGCGTGATTGATCAAGATCAACCGCAGAAAGTGCAGGCCGTAACCAAGGCATACGCCAACCAAAAATCCATAGCGCCGATACAATTTGCACCACAACAGACATGCCCGAAAATGCCACAATCAGCCACATTAAATCACCGCGCATACTGGTGGCAATAATGAGGGCAACAAGGCTGAGCACGCTGCTAACCGCCGACCAATAATTGGCGCTTGCGCCCTCTTGATAAGCGCGATAAATACGCTCGATAATCGACAACGGCAACCCAAGTAATGTAATAAATAGGGCAACGAACACCGCCAAATTCACCTCGGCTTGCGCGTCTAGGGCACGCACATTCAGCAGCCAGCCCCAATCAACCAACAAGGCCACCCCGCCCAACACCAACCACAATACAATAGCGATCACCACCAACAGCCAAAAAGCTGTCGCTACCGCCTGCTGTGCCCTATCACGATGCTGATGTGCATAGGCTTCAGACAACGACGTAATTAAACCATTGCCTAAACCAAAATCGGCAATCGCAATCCAAGCCAAAAGGCTGCTAATGGTCATCCATGCGCCATAGCGCTCGGACCCCAAATAACCCAAGACCAGCCGTACTGCAATCAAATTGACCAGCACCAGCAGCCCTTTTCCCAAAAAGCCTGTCACGATCGCCTGCCCAATGCGTTGATAGCGTCGATGCCCCTCAGACATCGGTTCGATGCGATTAAGGATGAGTTTTAGCCAATATTGCAACATAGGTGGTGAGTAGTCAGTAGTCAGATTTGTCTTGAGCAGACAAAATGTTATTGTCATATTAAGTTATTTGACTACTGACTACTGACTATTTATTACTGATTGGGCATCGGTGCTGGCAACATAGGCAAAAGCAAATGACCGCTGTTGCCAGCAAATAGCGGGCGCAAGCCAGCCATACGGCCATCATGTTTACCTTGTATATAGGCAAT
>JAGWYZ010000057.1 GCA_018969115.1 Chloroflexota bacterium
AAAGATTATATCTGACTACATTAACATCATTTTATAATTCTCAATTAATGCCCACCTACTGCGAAATCGCCCCCGGCCACGAATGGCACCGCCCCTACCACGACCACGAATACGGCTACCCGCTACACGACGACAACGCCCTATTCGAGCGCCTCGTGCTCGAAATCAACCAAGCCGGTTTGTCGTGGCTGACCATTCTCAAGAAAAAAGCCGCCTTCAACATCGCCTTCGACGGCTTCGATATTGACACGGTGGCGGCCTATGGCGAGGCAGATGTGGCGCGGCTGTTGGCCGACGCTGGCATCATTCGCAACCGCCTCAAGGTGCGGGCCGCCATCGAAAATGCCAAACGCATTCAGCAATTGCGCCACACCCACGGCTCATTCAAGGCATGGCTCGACCATCATCATCGCGCCGGAACCCACGACAAAGCCGCGTGGATGACGCTATTTAAAAAGACCTTCGTTTTCACCGGTGGCGAAATTGTCAACGAGTTTCTCATGAGCACCGGCTACCTACCCGGCTGCCACACTCCCGATTGCCCCATCTACGCCAAAATCGCCGCGTTAAATCCGCCTTGGATGCGATTGAGAGTTGAGGGTTGAGAGTTTTTTCTCTCAATTCTCAACTCTTAACTCTCAACTGCTCTTATCCCCAATCCCGCCGCCACGCCAGTAAAGAGATCTTGCTCAACGACACGCTCGCGGCCAAAAAGGTCTGACAATAGCTCGATGAAGCAGGGGATGGAGGATGAGCCGCCGGTGCGCACGACATAATCGATCGCACTAGGCGACAACTGAGCACGTTCAAGCGTCTGCAACAACATGTCACGGATGAGGCGACGTTCATGGGCAATGAAACCCTCGAATTGGGGGCGTGTAACCGGCTGCCACAGCGAAATCTCGCCCGCCTCATAGTCGATACACGTCCAACGCTCACGCGATAACGCCACCTTGGCCCGCTCAACTTGGGCATACAACCCATAGGCGTAGCCCTTGGCAATCAAATCTTCGAGCGCAAACAAGCGCATCGGGTCGCTACAATCACGCTGGGCCTGCGCCAAAAATGCCAACGTCGGCGGGGTCGCCAACGCCTGTATGTCTTGCCAATCGCCCAAGGCACCCAACATATGGCTGGGTAATGCCAGCCGTTGCGGCCCCCAGCGCACTTGTTGACCAAACCACGCCGACAACGCCCGCCGCACAATGGCTTGGTCAAAATGATCGCCCGCAATGCCAATACCGCCCGTCGCAATGACGGTCTGCCGTCCATTCGGCTGCATCTGAATAATCGCCACGTCGAGCGTGCCGCCGCCAAAATCGAACACCAAGAAATTAACGTTTTTTTGGGGATTAGGGATTAAGGATTGGGGATTGGAAGCTGCGGGAGCAATATCCAATCCCCAATCCTTAATCTCTAATCCCGAGTCCTTAACCCCATCTTGAATTTTTTGACCATACGACAGCCCCGCCGCAATCGGCTCAAGCTCGAAGCGAATGTTGCTGAACCCGGCACGTTGCGCGGCATCAGCCAAACGCGCTTGGGCGCGGTGATTGTCGGCCTCTGTCGCCGCCCCAACAAAATTAACCGGACGGCCAAACACCACGCTTTCGATCGGCTCATGCACCAGCCCCGCGACCCGCTGCTTTAAACGCCGCAAAAATTCGGCAATCAAGTCTTCGAGCGCATAATATTTACCAAAAATCGTGGTGCCAGCGTAATCGGAGGCCAACGGGCTTTTGAGCGAATGTAGCAAGCGCCCAGGCGCGTCAGCATCTACATCCGTAAAAGCATCTAGCACCACCGTGCCGCCCTCGGTGATGACGATCTCGATCTCGCCCACCCATTGTTTGGTGAGGCGTGGAATACGCCCAACATTTTGGGCATAATAAGTGTGAATGGCATCGGCCCCGATATGAATATCGCCATCCCGCTCAATGTATAACATCGTGCGCATCGAGGTTGGGCTATTGGCAGCCGCGTCAATCGGCAACACCCGCACCTGCCCCGCGTCATCTACCAACGCCACCGATGTATTCGTTGTGCCAAAGTCAATTCCGATTTTCATAGTAAAAAGTGGCAAAGTGGCAAGTGGCAAGTGGCAAGTGCTTTCAACTTTGCACTTGCTACTTGCTACTTGCCACTTTGCACTATTAAAAGACCGCCCACGCGCACAGGCGCTGATGAATGAGGTTAAGCGGGCGGGCCTCGGCGAGCGTGGCGGCGGCAATGGCGCGGGTGAAGGGCGATTGGCTGATATTGCCATCAAGCGACAAGGCCATAAACGACTGGCTACGCGCCCCCGCCGCACAACCCAACGGCAAAAAGCCCTTGGGCAATGCGCCAGTTTTGCCGCCCGGGCGCTTATTGCCCTGCACACCGGCGTTTGCCACCGTAATTAAGCCACCCTCGTTGCCGAGCACAAAAATGAAGGGCGCATTCGGCGCAATCTCGGTGGCACTCGCCACCTCATCCCCGATTTGCAACGGAATCCCTACACTGCCACCCGGCTCGATACTGGCAATCGGAAAACGCAACCACCGCCCGTTGCGCGTCACGATCATCAAATCGCCCAAACCGCCGGCTTCGGCGCGACCACAGGCCCCCACCCACACCGCACCATCACCCTCTTTGGGTGACACCATCGGTTGCCCGCCCGCCAACATGGCCTCAAACAAACTCCACGGGATGGCTTTGGCTAACCCTTGGCGCGTCACCATGACTAACATCTTGGCCTCGTCTTGTTCGGGCACGGCGCACATTGCCTCAACCCGCTCACCCTTACGCAAGGTCAGTTGGCTAATGGGTCGCGCCTCGGCCCAATCACTTTGCTCACTCAAGGGCAAGGCCAGCCCATTCAACAACACCACCCGCCCGGTCGATGTGATCACCAGCACTTGCCCCAAACGCGAACTCGCCGCCCAATGAATGGGTTGGGCCTCGCGCAGCCCCTCGCGGTTAATATTGGCGAGGCTAAAAATACTGGTGGGCAAGAGCAAACGCGGCAATTGCAACCCCACCCCGCCGCTGGTCAACATCGTAATCGTCGCGGCATTCGCGCCACGTGCGCTTACATGCCCACGCAAATCGCGCAAATCGGTCTTAAGTCGCTGAATTTGATCGAGATAAATTTGATGCTGCCCACTGCGGCGCAGCACCAAACTCTCGGCACGGGCCGCATCGGCCTGCGTTTGCAAGGCCTCTACCCGCCCCGCCAAGGCCTCAATGATCTGCGCCGCCACCGCTGGGTCGTTACGAGCCTCGGTCAGCAGCCAGTTTAAGTCACGAGTAAGAAAATCCATTTTCAAGGATGAAGGATAAAGGATGAAGGGTGAAAGCTGAAGTTTTTTCATCCTTCACCCTTTATCCTTCATCCTTTTCATTCACTCATTTCCTCCACAAACCACGTTTTTTTGCGATACACCGTTGCTTGGCTACGGGCAATGAGTTCGCCGCTGACGGCATCGGTCACGCGAATATCATACAGCCCGAAAGGGCCATTCAAGGCCACTTCGCTGGCCTCGGCAATGAGGCGTGTGCCGACCTTGCTGGCTTGTAAAAAAGTGATATTGACATTTTGCGCCACCGCCATTTGCCCATGTGAGTTGCTGGCGGCAGCAAAGGCGATATCGCCCAAGGTAAACACCACCCCACCATGCGTAATGCCATGAAAATTAAGCATCGCCTCCGTGATCTCAAGGGTGTAACGCGCATAGCCCGCCCGCAATGCTTCGAGCTGCGCCCCCAAGGCGTTGGCGCACGGGTCAGCCGTGATATGGTTCTCTATTTTCTCTTGCCGTGTAGACATAGCCCTCAAGTTTACCCGCAGGGGAAATGGGGGAAAGGATAAAGGGTGAAGGATGAAGGATGAAGGATGAAGGATGAGGGCGTTTCATCCTTCACCCTTCACCCTTTATCCTTTCCCTTATTCACTCATTTCCCCAAGTACAATTCTGCCACTTGATGAACGAACAACTTAATGCTATTTTAGTGCGCTGCCATGCGCTGGCAACCAAATTCGCCCAAACCGCCGACCAGCACGACCGTGATGGCACATTTTCGCACGAAAATGTACAGGCCATGCACGAGGCTGGCTTACACAAACTATTAGTACCGCGTGAATTTGGCGGCATGGGGCAAACCATGCCTGCCGCGGTGCAAGTATTACGCATCGTTGCCCAAGGCGATGCCAGCACCGCCCTAGGTTATGCCATGCATTTGCACAAAACCGGGCAATTAGCCGAGCAACAGCCATGGGAAGCCGATAAATTGGCACGCTTGTGGCATGATATTGTCGAAACTGGCGCCCTGATCAACAGCGCCGAAAGCGAACCAGACATGGGCAGCCCTTCACGCGGCGGGTTACATCGCACCACGGCCACCCGCACCGCTGGCGGCTACCTCATCAATGGGCACAAAAGTTGGATCACCTTTGCGCCTGCCTTGGGTTATTTTCTCATCTCAGCTACCTTTGATGACAACGGCGAACCGCGCATCGGCGTATTTGCTGTCAAAGGCGGCTCGGAGGGCCTGACCGTGCTTGATAATTGGGGCGATGCCCTGAGTGTGCGTGCCAGCGGCAGTTGTGATGTTACTCTTAAAAATGTATTTGTACCTACGCATTGGCATGTGCAAAGCCGCGACCCGCTGCCCAAAACCAACACCCCCAGCCTACCCGCCGGTTGGAGTACTTTGTGCTATGCCGCCGTTTATCTAGGTGTGGGTGAGGCGGCTTTACAATCCCTTTCTGCCTATGCGAAGCATCGCATCCCAACTGCATTGGGCAAACCTATCGCCACTTTGCCCCACATTCAACGTGCCATTGGGCAAATGGATGTGACATTGCGAGCCGCCCGCACGGTGTTAAATGATGTGGCCAATCAATGGGACAGCCAGCCCGATCAACGCATGTCGATGGCTGCCGACATCGCCGCTGCCAAGTATTTGTGCACCAATGCCGCCATTACCAGCACCGATATCGCCATGCGGGCGGCGGGGGCCAATGGCCTCGACCGCAAATTGCCGCTCGAGCGCCTGCTGCGTGATGCCCGCGCTGGCCTCATGCACCCCCCCCAAGACGAACCCGCCCTCGAATTAATGGGCCGCGCAGCGCTGGAAATTACAAATGTTAAGTCATGAGTCACGAGTCACGAGTCATAAATTGTGACTCATGACTCGTCACTCATGAACCCCAATCCCCAATCCCCAATCCCTACCTATGGCCGAACTTACACGCAAAGAAGTCATTCTATTATTGGCGGGCGGGCAACCCAATTGTGGGGCACGCTTGGCTGGGGTCGATTTAAGTGGATTGGATTTGCAACGGCTCAATTTTGAAAATGCCGATTTACGCGGAGCCAATTTAACCAAGTGCAACCTAAACAAAGCATGGCTAGGCGGGGCCAATTGCAGCCGCGCCAGTTTCGCAGGGGCCAATTTAAATGAAGCACACGCCTCAGCTACTATTTTTAACGAATGTGACCTGAACGATGCCAATATGTCCTACGGGCATTGGCGCGAAGCCTCGTTTGTCGAGGCACAATTGATTGGCGTCACCCTAAAATCTGCCGACCTGAGCGAAGCCAAATTTATTCGCGCCGATTTAAGCAGCGCCGACCTGAGCTATGCCCAATTCACCGGCGCACGTATGCACAAGGCCCATCTCGGCGGGGCCGATTTGATCGATACCATTTTGCAAAAAGCCGATTTAAGCGAAAGCAATTTAGACCTCGCCAACTGTGCCCGTGCCGATTTTAGCCACGCCCATTTTCAACGCGCCAGCCTAATCGAGACCAATTTGGCGTGGGCCAAACTGCGTGAATGCAACTTGAGTGACAGCTTGCTGATGCGAGCCGACCTGAGCAACAGCGACTTTACCCGCGCCATCTTACGGGCCAGCAACCTGACCGGTGTGATTCTGCGTGACACGAATTTCACCGCCGCGACCCTGCGTGATGCCAAAATCATGTTGGATGAAAGCATTTACCCCTATATCATCCTATCTGGCACAACTTTGCCAGATGGCAAAGAAATGTGATTTGACAAATTTCCGATATTCGGATAACATAGGCATCGGTGATCGTTCCGCTGTTCTGGTTTTCGCCACGCAAGTTTGCCTCGAGTCAAGCAGGTCTCGCTCATACTCCCTCGCGTTTGCGCCGTTCGGAAAGTTTCCGCATTTGCATGCAATGGTGATCTATCAATATTACCCCGATTTGCAAGTTGGCTGTCATCCGTCAATGTGCACGGTTACCTCGTTTTCAGTTAAACCCATTTTTTTATCAAGGAGTGCCCGGAATGTCTAAGAGACTGTATGTTGGGAATCTCGCTTATTTGACGCGAGATGAAGGTTTGCGCTCGTTTTTCGAGACGGCAGGCGAAGTGGTGATGGCAGAGGTCATCATGGAGGGGCGTCGTTCAAATCGCTCAAAGGGATTCGGCTTTGTCGAAATGGCATCAGAAGAGCTAGCACAGCACGCCATGAGCACACTCAACGGTCAAATGCTTGATGACCGCCCAATTCGTATCGATTTAGCCAACCCCAAGCCAGAACGCACCGACCGCGATGATCGCGGAGGGATGCGTGGCGGCGACCGCGGCGGTGATCGTGGTGGCTATCGCAGTGATCGCGGCAATGATCGTGGTGGCGACCGTGGCGGCTATCGCAGTGATCGCGGCAATGATCGTGGCGGCGACCGCGGAGAGCGCAGCGAGCGTGGTTATGATCGTGGCGGACGTGATCGATTTAGCGGTGGCGGTGGCGGCGGCAGCAGCCGTAGTTATGATCGTGGCTCGCGCTATTAATCGACAATTACTTAATATAAACAACCTCATTTAAATCCCTTGCCGATTTTGTGGCTTTGTCATGAATGTTTTGACATTGACGATGTTGCAAAATCGGCATGTTTTTGTTTTTCATCATGTCTATCATTCAATCGTCCATTGCCAAATTATTTAACCGTGAATCGCTGAGTGTCGATGAAGCCGAAATTACCATGCGTGAAATTATGTCTGGGGCGGCCTCACCGGCCCAAATCGGCGCATTTTTAGGGGCGTTGCGTGTCAAAGGCGAGACGATCGAAGAAATTGTGGGCAGCGCCAAAGCCATGCGGGCCTATGCCTTGCGGGTGTCGGTGAATGACGCGAACGCCATTGACACCTGTGGCACGGGCGGCGACAAATCCGGCACCTTCAACATTAGCACCACCGCCTCGTTTGTGGCGGCGGGGGCCGGGGCGATTGTGGCCAAACACGGCAACCGTGCCGCCTCATCACAGGCGGGCAGTGCCGATGTATTAGGGGCATTGGGAGTCAATATTATGCTCAAGCCCGAGCAAGTGAGCCAATGTGTGAATGACATCGGCATCGGCTTTGCTTTTGCGCCCAACCATCACCCCGCCATGAAACACGCGGCTGGCCCACGCCGCGAATTGGGCGCCCGCACCATTTTTAATATTCTCGGCCCGCTGGCCAACCCAGCCTTTGTCAAACATCAGCTCTTGGGCGTGCCCGACCCCAAACTGATTGACACTATGGCGACGGTGTTAAAGGAATTGGGGGCCAAGCATGTGATGGTGGTGTGTGGGCATGGCAATGTCGATGAGTTGATCACGACCGGCGTGAATCAGGTGTGTGAATTACATCATGGCAGCATCCGTCATTATGAGCTAGACCCGCAAGCGTTGGGGCTGACCCGCCACGCCCAAAGTGAATTGTTGGGCGGCAGCGCCGAACTGAATGCCAGCATCACCCGTGCAGTGTTAGATGGCAGCCTGAGCGGGGCCAAATTGGACGTGGTATTGCTCAACGCCGGCGCGGCGCTGTATGTGGCCGATGCCACCAGCAACATCGGCGAAGGCATTGAAATGGCGCGGGCGGCGATTGCCAACGGCGCGGCCCTGCGCAAGTTGTCGCAATTGGCCGCATTATCGACCCGATTGGGCGCGGGGGCTTAGGTCACTTATAAATTAACCGACAATTCGCATCATTTTCATCTGCCTTGAAAAGTGCGCGAGTCTCAGCCCCATTTTGGGGTGTTGCTACGTAGCAACGCCTGCTATGCGGGCTAAAAATTTTGCCGTATACTGGGTATTGTTATCAACCGCGTTCATGTAGTTCGTCTCGCGTGTAATGGGGTACATTAACTGGAAATGGGTTAGCATTCATACGCTTTAATGCCCGTTGACGGGCGCTACGGCGTTTCTCAGGCAACCCAGTCTCTATTTCATGCTGTTTCATTTCTACATGAGCAAGCGAAAGCAATAACATCGCCAACGATATCATTTCGCTAGGCGAAAGCGATTCAGATTGTTAGACCAAAAGGGCAGTGCGTTCCATGCTAGAAATTATCTCTCTCCATAAGGGCGCACTTGCTGCACACAAAATCCCTAATCCCCTCCCCATACCCCGTTCCCTATACCACCTCTTTAAAATCATAAAAATTGCCATCAACGCGCCAGCATGTGCCGTCGGCATCGCAAATGAGCATATCGCCATCGCGGCGCAGGGGCGCGCCCGATTTGGGACTGCAAAAAATGGCCTCGCCGGTCAGGGCTGAGGCATCGGGGCCGCCCGAAACTTGATTGCGCGTAAACACGCTGGGCGCAAGCAAAGGCGCAAAGCCTTGCAAAGTCTTGTCTACCCCCACCATCATGTTCAGCGGCAAGGTGCGCTTCAGCACCCCAGCCCGCAAATACGACACCGGAATACATTGCTGCGTCACAAAACCGGCCTGCTTAAGCTGCTCACCCATCCATTGCGGATGAAAATCATAATTGAGCTTGACAAACTCAACTGGCTCCGGCGTATATGGACTCCAAGCCTGTTTGCCCAAAGCATAACGCGCCATCGCCTTCAGGTTGCGCTTGTTGGCAAATTCGAGAATAAACGTACCATTGGCCGCCATCATTTGGCGAATTTGGTGTAACGCAGCTGGCACATCGGCCATATGATGCATGACACGAATCATCAGGGCAGTGTTAATCACCCCCGACACAAACGGCAATTCATACACACTGGCGGCCACAAATTTAAAACGCGGGTCATAGCCCCACATCTCACGCGCTTGATCGAGCAACGAGCGCGAATAATCGAGCAAAATAATTTCATCGTAACCGCGATACATCTCGCCCAAGCGCCCAAAACCTGCGCCAATCTCGATAATGCGCTTGCCGGTCGGCGGCAAAAATTTGGCGATCGCTACCCGCTCAACCGCGTCTTCGTAAGCACGGTCAGCATTTTGCCAAAACCGCGCCTTATAGTCTGAACCTTCGTAATCACAAATCATCGTAAAAATTAAAAGATGAAGGATAAAGGATGAAAATAAACTAGCTTTCATCCTTTATCCTTCACCCTTTCTCTAGGGGACCCACCCCAAACGGTCAGTTTGCCAATTGGGCGCAGCGGCAGTGCCGAGGTCAACCAATTTACGCACATTACTACCGTCGTTATACATCACATACAAGGCCCACGCCCCATCTTTATTGCTAACGAATGCAATCCGTCCACCATCAGGTGCCCACACCGGTAAGCCAGCGCTGGACCCAAAACCAGTTAACTTACGAAACTGCCCACCCATCGTCACCGAATAAATTTCCCACGTGCCACCATGATTCGACATATAGGTGATTTCGCCCCCAAAAGGCGACCAACGCGGCGCAATATCGGCAGATGAGTTGCTCAAACGCAACACCTGCCCCGGGTTATCAGGGTTGATGACGTGCAGGCCACATTGCCCATTAAAACAACCCTGAAACACAATCTGCCCAGTTGGCCCCCACGATGGGTAAGTGCCTTGAATGAGGGAGGTTGGGTTGCCACCCGCACTCGGCATAATGTAAATCATGCCGCCTTGCACATAGGCTACCCGACGGTGGTCGGGTGACAATGTCGCCCACGCCCCCGCCGTGCTAAATGGGTTGGCCGCCCGCACAGTCGATGCGCCATCGGTGCGATACCACACCCCACCCACGCTATAAAAAATGTTGCCACTAATCGCTGCGCCACCAGCCACTGGTGTGCCCGCTGCCGCTGGAATACCGGTGACAGCCACGCCATTGGGACAAGCCTGTTGTGCATTTAACTGTTTCTGTTCAACA
The DNA here is from genome assembly GCA_018969115.1 of Chloroflexota bacterium. Taxonomy (GTDB): domain Bacteria; phylum Chloroflexota; class Anaerolineae; order J036; family Brachytrichaceae; genus AQU-03. The sequence goes on from JAGWYZ010000057.1 coordinate 10,098, forward strand.
TCGGCATTTTTAAAAAGCTGCAAAGACGCAGCATAGCGTTTCTCGGCGACACACCAATCTTGCACCTCGGCCATCGCATCACCCGCCCGTTTATACGATTCATTCAAGCGTTGCGCCACATCGCGGTAACGCGGAGCCAACATATACACTTGCCGAAACCGCTCAACCGACTTTTCCCAATCGGCCCCATACACATACAATGCCGATTGATACAAACTCGCCACCTGTCGCTCAATATCCAACCCTTGCTCTAAAGGGCGAATAGCGGCGGCCAAATCCAAGTCAAACAAACCGGCCTCCAATTCGCCTTTATTAATCCGTTGCATCCCACGGGTGGTGTAAGCCTTAAATAGGGCATCTTCTACAGTTGATTTTTCAGCCGTGCTCAACGACGCGGCTGCCGCCCGCAACTGCTCACCAACAATCACCACCGTGTCCCATTCTTTACGCACCACCAAGCCTTGCAACACTTCTACCCCTTTGGCACGATCGGGCGGCAAGGTTGGCACGATGGTCGGTGGCGGCAAGGCAACCCGCGTTTGAATGGCCTGCACAGTTGCCAATAGCTCTTGAGCACTACGATTGGTTGGCTGAAATTTGAGCACTTCTTCAAAGTTAGACTGGGCCGTTACCAAATTGCCATTTGAATAAGCAGTCAACCCACGCTCAAAACGGGTTAGGGCATACAAATCTCGGTTTTTGATTTGGGCAGCTTCTTCCACCGACTGCCGCTCATTAATGCCCACCCGAGCACCCAAATAGCCCGAAAAGCCGATCATACCCAACATCAAAATCAGAAAAAAACCAAAACCAACGGCTTTTACCCCAACCTTGCGGCGGCGCACAACAGCATTTTGAGCAATCGTTGATGATTCGGCGACAGACATGCTAACGAATTATACGAGAGACAAAGTTGCTTACATTGCACAATCTAACGCAAACCTGACATTTTTGCAACGGTTGCTCTACACAAACAGCGATGTGAAACACTAGCGCACCAGTGTCACATAATGAAAGACGATCACCCCCGCCCACATCAACGAATCGATACGATCAAACGCGCCGCCTTGACCGGGAATGAGGCTGCCTGAGTCTTTGGCATTGGCTTGGCGTTTAAACATCGATTCGGCTAAATCGCCCAAAGTGCCAAGCGCTGCTACCAGCCCCGCCACGCTGACAGCATGAAAAGCACCTATCGGCGAGATGAAGCCAATTAACACACCAAATAACAGCCCAACCGCAACACCGCCCAAATAACCTTCCCATGTTTTCTTAGGACTAAGCTTTGGCGATAATTTGTGTTTACCAATTGATTTGCCGACAAAATAAGCGCCGCTATCGGCCACCCAAGTCGTGCCAATAGTTAAAACCAACCACCACCAGCCATCGCTCAATTCGCGCACCGCCGCCAAATTGCCACCGCACCAACCAATGTACAACCCGCCAACCACAGCCACGCCCCAATCAGCAATAGGGTGCTCACCGCAATGCCGCATTTGCCACGCTATAGTGCCCAACAGTAAAGCCGATACCGCCAAGCCCGACCAAGTTTGATTTGGAAAACGTGCTAAAGCAAACCCAACCACAAAAGCCAAAATTGCCGTTTCGACCCGCACCATAAACCCGCTAGCCTGCATCAGCATCATCATTTCACGAGTAGCCAATAACGTTACAATAAAAATGAGGGCCGTAAACCACCAGCCGCCCAGCCAAGCCATTAATACGGTAGGAAAAAAAACAAATATTGCCCCAATGCTGCGGCGCGACAGTGAACTGTTGTTTTCAAAGAGTGGTTTAGAGTTGTTTGACACGATGATGATATTACTCGTTTTCGAAAAAACAAAACCGCCCGTTTTTGCCAATTAAGCCAAAAAACGGGCGGCTAAGTTAATCATTTTCGATCAGCGCTATTTACTTAGCCATGGCCTTCAAAGCCTTAGTTGAAATATACACCGTCTGCATTTTGCCATCAACAATCATGCGGCGGCGCTGCAGATTGGGCTTCCATGAACGCTTTGTTGCATTCAATGCATGTGAGCGGGTTTGCCCCAAACTCTTATGCTTACCTGTAATAACACACTTTGCCATCTAAATTAACCTCATTCTGCCCTGCAACCTAACGCACAGGGTATTGTTTTGCGGGTGTAAATTCTACCACAAATTAAACACTTTTATAATCAAAAAAATGGTATACACCCGTCTTGCAACCACAACCGATGCCGCAGAATTGGCACGCCTGATGCAATTATTCGACAACCCACCACGCAGCCCCCAACAACAGGCCGAGCTGATGCACAACGCCCCACATGAGAGGGCCATTTTGGCCGAATGGGATGGCGCAATCGTTGGCTTTCTATGTATCAGTTTTACCCACATGATCGCGCAGCCACAACCCTTTGCCAACATTAGCGACCTATTTGTCGAGATGGTCTATCGCAGGCGCGGCATTGCCAAAGCGCTGGTACAACATGCCGAGTGCCTCGCCCATGAGTTAGGCGCAAGTGGGCTGTGGCTAATCACCGGCTTTAATAATGTCGAAGCGCAAGCACTTTATCGCTCATTTGGCTTTAAAGACTGGGCATTGGCGATGAAACGGGTATTTTAGGGTGGCATAATCACCATATCATGCTTACCTTAACCAACGAACAACTTCAAGCCCAAGCCCAACTACAAACGCGCTTGGTGCACATGCACCTCGATGACATCACCCATGCCGAATCATGTATTGCGCCAGTCGGCGGCAATAGCGCCAATTGGGTGTTGGGGCATCTGATTGTCAGCCGCGATGACATTATTAGCATGTTGGGCGGCACACGCAGCCAAAGTGCCGCCATGCAAGCCCGCTATGGCGCTGGTAGCCAAGCCATTACCGCACCTGCCAACGATATAACCGACCTAAATACGCTGATAAAACTGTGGGATGAACAAGCCCCGCAGTTCTATGCGCAACTATTGACCGCCACACCCGAGCTTTATGCCCAAGAAGTCACCCGCCGCGATGGCTCTAAAACCACATTGAGCACTCGCATTGCCTTCTATTTGCTCTTTCACGAGGCGTTTCACTTGGGGCAATTAGAATATACACGTCATGCCGCAGGCAAACACAATGGGTTAATTTAATCTAAAATCAAAATGACACCTGCTTGGCCCTTCCCTTGGCCCCAAACGGCTATCGCCCAATACACCGCCTATCGGGTTGCATCGCCCCCCATCATTGATGGCAAGCTAGATGAGGCGTGTTGGCAAGCTGCGCCACGCTCACCACGTTTCGCCGACCTCGTCAGCGGGGCACGCGCCATTCACGACACCCGTGCGGCAGTATTGTGGGACGATGACAATTTGTATGTCGGTTATTGGATCGAAGAACCTTGGGTAGAGGCGCGGCTAACCGAGCGTGATGCGCTCATTTATGAAGACAACGACGTTGAGTTATTTGTCGCTGGGGCCGATGCCTATTACGAATTTGAGATTAATGCTTTTGGCACCATTTACGAAGTGTTTTTTGTGTGGGAGGAGGCCTATGACCGCGCCGGTTATAGCCGCCGCCCAGAATTTGCCCGTAGTGTGGCGGGTGCGCGGCCTTTTAACGGCGTCGGCTTTGGGGCACACCCACGCGGCCCACGCATTGGCTTTTGGAATTGGGATTTCCCCGGTCTACGCAGTGCCGTCGCCATCGATGGCACACTCAACAACAACAGCGACCGCGACCACGGTTGGACAGTAGCGTTAGCCTTGCCTTGGCGTGGGTTCGAGGCGCTGGCCGCGCCCGATGGTCGATCGCTGCCGCCCCAAGAGGGTGATATCTGGCGCATGGATTTTTCGCGCTTCAACCAATATAAAGCCGCCCCACCCGCCCAAGACTCTGGTGGCTGGGCTTGGAGTCCGCATGGAGTTTGGGATTCGCATATCCCTGAATTATTCACCCAAGTGCAGTTTTCATCAAAGATAGTAGCTTGACAATGTCAGATTAAGAAAGACATAAGCCGATTTCACGATATGTATCCTATGCTTACAGCATGGGATACATATCGTGAAATCGACGAAAACTTGTTCATATTTGCGATTGTGACATTGACAAAGTGGTTAACCGTCTGAAATAGTTTTTTGCCGGTATCAATATCGCCTTCCCTATCTAACGCAAATCAAACAACTTTTTCTTAAGCTATGCGTATCAATAATAAAGCAAATAAGACAGCAATAGAAATAGTGTTTGCTAGAAAAGGAGAAAATAATGTCAGATACAAATCATCAAACCAATGGCAGCGGCATTGCCAGTGAACTCGGTCGCTTGGGCGAAAATTTAGGCAAACTACTTAAATCGGTATGGGGCGCAGAAGAACGCCATTATGTAGAAAATGAATTTCGCTCGGGCATGGAGCAATTTGCCAAGGGCATTAACAATGCCACAGATTCGATCAAAAATGACGAAATGTTGCGCAAGGCCCGCGAAGCCGCCAAAGATGCGTGGCAAACCGCGCGTGGCCCCCAAATCGTCAACGAAGTGCAGATCGGCATTACCGAAGTGCTAAAGCGCATGAATGACGAGCTAGCCAAAAAGGCCGAGCGCAAAGATGCGCACGAAGCCAGCGCACCCGCCGACGAACCCGCCGCAGCCCCGCCCCCGCCAGCCAGTGCCGATGATCCAAACGTGGTCGATGCCGTTTCGGTTAAGCCCGTAGATGCATCATAAGACGCACTGCCTCGGCTCGCGTATAATGACAAAAACCTGTTGAGAATACCCTCAACAGGTTTTGTTATTGATCTTATGGGAAAGTTACAGCAAGGCTCTGCTCCGCTCAATATAGCCGATGAAATGCGGCGTTTTATTGCGTCGGGCGAAATCGGGCTGTCATCGATCTCGCCCGACAATGTTAGGCAAATTTTAAGCGAATTAGAACAAGCCAATGACCTCATCACGGCCTTATCTGAAGCCGGAACCGATGTGCGACCTGAAGCCGAGCGCTTAAATTCGCTAGAGCAACGCAGTATTAAACAAGCGGCCAAAATCATTAAGGCCTTTGGGGGGCAACAGGCCTATAGCGCATTTCGACGCGAATATCAGCCCCAAACGCCAGAACATCGGCGCGGCTGGTGGTCGCTCGACCAAGTTGTGGCGGCCCAACGCCAGCGCACACTCAAACAATTGGGCACGATTGCGGCGGTGTTGGTGGTTCTGGCAGGATTAGGCTATGTTTTCCGCGATACCTTGTTCCCCGATGACCCAATTGGGCGGGCGGTGGCTGCGGCAGAACGACATGTGCGTGATGCACAACCGGAACAGGCCAATGCCGTTATTCAAGCTGGGCTAGCGCTATCACCCACCAACCCACTGCTGCTCATTTGGCAGGGCGCACTCGATACATTGAGCGGCAATGTCAGTCAGGCCGAAGCCGCATTCGCCCAAGCCAACGCCCAAGTCACGCCACAGCAATTTTTATATGAGCGCACCCAAATCTATATTCGCATGACCTTGCTTGAGCTTGCGCTTAATGATGCCAACAAACTGATTGAAATTGCGCCAACCATGGCCGAAGCCTATTATCAACGCGCAACCGTGCATGAGTATTTGCGTGACCGGCGCAAAGCGCTCGAAGATTTACAAAAATGCGAAGAAATCGCCCGTGCCAGCAATAACGATGTCATGGTCGCAACCGTGCGGGTGCGCATGGGCATGTTGTTACAGTCGCCGCCGTAATATAAACCAGATCATAAACTGGCAAATTAAGCCATTCAGAAAAAAAATAAACCTCTGATTCTTTGACATCTTAGCCCATACTCAAAAATTCGTTCATCGCCGCTAACAGCCCACGTAGCTCAGCCTCGCTGGTGTCGGCCATATGCGCAATACGAAACGTGCGGCCCTTGAGTTTGCCGTAACCGTCTGAAATCTCATAGCCACGCTCAGCTAAAAACGCATTCATCACACCTACATCAATCTGACGCGTATTTGCCACGCAGGTGACAGTATCAGAACGATAAGCAGCCTCGGCAAACAACCCAAACCCCATTTCTTCGGCCCAATCGCGGGTAATTTGAGCCAAATGTGCATGACGGGCAAAACGATTTTCCAATCCCTCGGTCAACATGTCATCTAGTTGCTGGTCGAGCGCAAACATGAGCGAAATAGCAGGCGTGGCAGGCGTATTGTTCTTTTTTAACAGTGCTTCCAGTTCAATAAAATCAAAATAATAACCGCGATGTTTGATGCTCTTGGCACGTTCGAGCGCCCGATCACTGACAGCGGCAAAAGCAAGACCGGGTGGCAAGCCAAAGCATTTTTGTGATGAGGTCAGTAGCACATCTAAACCCAACTCATCAAAATCAATTTTTACCCCACCCAACGAACTGACAGCATCAACTAAAATTAAGGTGCTGGGGCTAACTTCTTTGATCACTGCTACCAATTCGACCAAAGGATTGGTGAGGCCAACGCTGGTTTCGTTATGCACCAAAGTTACGGCATCATATGGCGTGTTAAATGCATCTGCCCGCTGTTGCAGAGCACCGCGCAATAGGTTGGGAGTGATGGGTTTGCCCTCTGTCACCCGCAGCCACGTTGTATTTTTGCCATTGCGTTCACACACATCGGCCCAGCGCTCACTAAACGCGCCACATACCGTCGCCATCACGGCGTGATCGGGGCCATCGCCGACGCAGTTGCGCACTGCCGCTTCCCATAGCCCTGTACCAGATGAATTACTGATAAATACACGGCCTTGGGTGTAAAACACTTGACGCAATTTGTGCTGAATATCGGCAAACAAAGTCTCGAAGGCCTTGCTACGATGCCCAATCATGGGCTTGTGTTGCGCCGCCAAAATGCTGGGCCGCACCTCGACCGGGCCGGGGATGAATAATCGTGTGTGTTGCATGACGGCGGGGGATTATAGCGAGCGATCTTGATGCATCCGCGTCATTTACTATCGCACCATAAGTAAAAAAGTTTGTTTAGCAACCATAATCAGCGCGAAACGCATCACACATTCAGCATTATGGTAGGAATAGGAAGGTGGATCCAAATGTAAATTGCTCAGGACTAATATTGATGTGACCCGCTAAAAGTGAAGTCACATCAATCAGCCGATCCGATTGATGTGAAAAAGTAATATGATGGAATCAAACGATGATGCGTTTATTATTCTAGCCACAAAAACGAAAAACAAGTGGCTCACCCCAAAACTGTCAAATTTCTTTAAGCTTGTCAAATAATATGCGTTAGCAAAAAAAGAATGTGTTTCAACATACTTTCGCATGGTTTTATAATCGCCACCCTAAACAACCGCATATGGCAATCACCATCCACCCCACCGCCGATGTGTCATCGGCAGCCAAACTAGGCGACGGCACCCGCATTTGGCAACATGTGCAAATCCGCGACCAAGCCAAACTCGGCCAAAACTGCAATATCGGCAAAGGTGTTTATATCGATGCCCACGTCAAGATCGGCAACAATGTCAAAATTCAAAATTATGTTTCGGTATTTGATGGTGTAACGATTGAAGATGGCGTATTTGTCGGCCCACATGTGTGCTTCACCAACGACCTGCGCCCACGTGCCGTTAACCCCGATGGCAGCCTAAAATCAGCAACTGACTGGGTGGTGACCCCAACGCTCATTAAAAAAGGGGCAGCTTTGGGCGCGAATTCGACTATTGTATGTGGTGTCACTATTGGCGAATGGGCCATGATTGGCTCTGGCAGCGTAGTCACCCGCGATGTGCCCGCGTATGGGCTGGTGGTCGGCAACCCTGCGAGGTTGATCGGCTACGTCTGCGCCTGTGGCGAGCGATTAAAAGATGACAATATGTATTGCGCAAAATGTGACAAAACAATGGTTAATGGTTAATGGTTAATGGTTATTAAACTCATCATTAACCATTACTCATTAACCATTAACAACGATTTATGATTCCCATCTCAAAACCCCAAATTGGTGACGAAGAAAAGCGCTTAGTCATGCAAGTGCTCGATTCGGGTATGTTGGTGCAAGGGCCGCGTGTCGCCGAACTTGAACAGCGCTGGGCCGAGGCTTGTCAAAGCAAACACGCCATTGCCATTTCAAATGGCACAGCGGCTTTGCATACGGCATTATTGGCGCACGGCATCGGCCCCGGCGATGAAGTGATTACGGTGGCGTTTACCTTTATTGCCTCGGTCAACAGCATCATTTATTGTGGGGCACGCCCGGTGTTTGCCGATATCGACCCAGTCACCTTCAATATCGACCCCGACACCATCGAAGCGCTCATCACCCCACGCACCAAAGCCATTATGCCAGTGCATTTATATGGTCACCCCGCCGACATGCAGCGTATTATAGTTATCGCACAAAAACATGGCTTGGTGGTAATTGAAGATGCGGCGCAAGCGATTGGCACAAACTATGACGGCAAGCCAGCCGGCAGTTTTGGCACAGGCTGTTTTAGTTTATATGCCACCAAAAATGTCATGAGCGCCGAAGGCGGCATGATCACCACCAGTGACGATGCCATTGCCAAACGTTGTCGCCTCATTCGCGCACATGGCATGGAAAAACGCTATTATCATGACATGCTTGGCTTCAATTTTCGCATGAGCGATTTACACGCGGCCATTGGCTTGGCGCAGTTGTCGCGGCTAGAGGCCATTACCCAGCAACGCAAGGCTAATGCCGAATTTATGAATGCAAATATTAACAACCCACGCCTTGTCCTTCCTTCGGGAGGAAATTTAAAATTGAAAATGAAAAATGAAAAGTTAGAGGTTGAGCAATACAATTCTTCGTTTTCAATGCCAAGTTCTAAATTTTCCCATGCTTGGCATCAATACACAGTGCGGGTACAAAATGGACTTGACCGCGACGCAGCCGTAGCAAAATTAACAACAGCGGGCATCGGCACGGGCGTGTTTTACCCAGTGCCGGCACATCGGCAAAAACATATTCGTGAAATGGGCTTTGGCGATGTCACATTGCCCGTCACTGAGCAATTGGCTAAAGAGGTATTCTCATTACCGGTTCACCCGGCCCTGTCACCCAGCGACCTTGAAGAAATTGTGAATGAGGTCAATCAATTATGAGCATAAAAGTTGGGGTAATTGGCGCTGGGGCAATGGGACGCAACCATGCGCGGGTTTACTACGAAATACCCGATGTTGAATTGGTTGGGGTGGCCGATATATTTGCTGGCAACGCCAACCAAACGGCTCAACGCTATGGTGGCAAAAGTTATACCGATTACCGCCAAATGCTCGATGAACAGCGCCCCCAAGCCGTGAGTGTGGCGGTGCCAACCGGCGACCATTTAGAAGTAGCACTCGAAATCGCACAACGCGGTATTCATTTGCTCATCGAAAAACCCATCGCTTTTAATGTCACCGAGGCTCGCCAAATCATACAGGTATGCGCCGATTGTGGGGTGGTGTTAACAGTAGGCCATGTCGAGCGTTTTAACCCTGCGGTAATTGAGCTAAAACAACGATTGTTGCAGGGCGAACTTGGGCGCATTTTTCAGGTCGATGCACGTCGGCAAAGTCCCTTTCCGGCCCGTGTGCGTGATGTCGGCGTGGTCATCGATTTGGCGGTGCATGATCTCGACTTGATGCGCTATGTCACCGATGCCGAATATACGCGGGTGTTTGCCGAAACCCAGCGCCAAATTCATAGCACTCACGAAGATTTGTTGACGGCACTTTTTCGCATGAGCAACGGCGCGGTAGGCACACTTTCGGTCAATTGGCTCACCCCGACCAAAGTGCGCGAGATGCGTGTAACTGGCGAACGCGGGATGTTTCATGTCGATTACATCACCCAAGACCTATATTTTTATGAAAATGGCACGACCGCAGGTGAATGGGATGCCCTGCGCCAATTACGCGGTATGAGCGAGGGGCGTATGATTCGCCACGTGGTGAACAAACGCGAACCGCTACGCGCCGAGCTTGAGGCGTTTTTACGTGCTGTCAGGGGCGGGCCAGTGACTGTAACAGGCGAAGATGGACTAAAAGCAGTGATGTTAGCACAAGCCGTCATTCAATCGAGCATGACCCAACAGGTTATAAAATTTAGTACCTAAAGCGTTCAGGGCGCTTGAGGCGCTAATATGACTAATATGATGTCATTTAAATCTGTATTCGCCCCCACCCCAACCCATACCGTGATCGGGGTAGTCGGTTTGGGTTATGTTGGCTTACCAGTTGCCTGCGAATTTGCTCGCGCCGGTTTTCGTGTCATTGGCGTTGACCTAAAAGCTGAGCGCGTGGCCCAAATTAACGCCGGCATCAACCCAATTGAGGGCAATGAGCCGGGGCTGGCTGAGTTATTGGCCGAGGTAATTGGCAGTGGGCGGCTATGGGCCACCACCGATTATGCCGATTTGCACGAAGCCCATATCATTACGGTAAATGTAGAAACGCCAGTCGATGACAAGCATATGCCACAATATCATGCACTGCGGGCCGCCTCACACAGCCTCAGCCAAGTTATTCAGCCCGAAACGCTTATCATTATTGAATCAACCGTTGCGCCGGGCACAACATTGCAGGTGGTGAAGCCAATTTTAGAAGCAAGTGGTAAGTGGCAAGTGGCAAGTGGCAAGTGGCAA
>JAGWYZ010000058.1 GCA_018969115.1 Chloroflexota bacterium
TTTGCCGCCCAAGGTGGCCAGTGGTGAAGAATGGTAGCTGATAAAGGCGATACGCTTGATGATTTTTGTCATTGTCTTAATACCCGTTATAGGTCGCGCCCGTCGTAAGCATCGATAAATAATTGTTTTAGTTCGGCCTCATTGGGTTGACGCGGTGCGGTAAAAATGACGGTATCGCTACTGGCATTCTCGATGAGGGTTGTTAGATTTGCATTAAATGTGGCGCGGTCAATACCGGCGTCTGACAAGCTATGGGGTAACTTGAGCTGTTTGAGCAGATCAAATAAGTTTTGGGTTAGGATTTGCCCCGCAATCGTTTCATTTACAGCCCCAGCCGCCAACCCCAAGGTTTGTACAATATCAGCATAGCGGGTTTCTACATCAGTTGGGCGGTTGGCTGCGCTGCTAAACCGGATGACGTAAGGCAAAAATAGACCACAAGCACGCCCATGAGGCAAGTTGAAAATTGCGCCTGCGGCATGGGCCATTGAATGTGCGGCCCCAACCATTGCGTTAATAAAGCCTAAACCTGCCATTGTGGCCGCATTGGCTACTTTTTCACGGGCTTCAAGGTCATTGCCATCGGCATAAGCTTTGGGTAAATAGTCCCAAATTTGTTTGATAGCATTAAGGCACAACCCATCGCTAAATTCATTGTGCCAAGTTGCCACATAGCCCTCAATGGCTTGCACCAGCGCATTCATGCCGGTGTCGGCGGTTAAGCTGGGGGGCATCGATACCGTCATGATGGGGTCAATGATGGCGATATCAGGCATGAGTGATGGATGACCTAGACCCAATTTTCGGGCTGGCTCGCCATTTTGGGCAGGTTGTGATAACACGAAGGCGTAGGTTGCCTCGCTGCCTGTGCCAGCCGTGGTGGGAATGGCGACAAAATTGGCTTTTTTGCGCAAGTGAATCACTTCGATTGGGTTGATGGCAGGCAACGCGATATCGGGGTTTTCATAGAGTGCCCACATGCCTTTGGCCGCATCGATGACGCTACCACCGCCGACTGCGATGATCCAATCAGGTGCAAACTCGTCCATTGTATCGGCCCCTTCTTCAAATGTTTCGATGCTTGGCTCAGGCTCGACCGCATCAAAAATCACTGTTTGTAAGCCAGCATGTTCTAATTGAATGAGTACTGGGCCGAGCAGGCCTTTTTTGCGGATGTGCGGGTCGGCAACGATGAAGGCACGCTCGCCTTTTAATTCTGCCAAATGACACAGTGAATCTTCGCCAAAAACAATGGCGGGTGAACGGAAAAACCACATAAGCCTATTTTAACCGCCGTAGGGAAATCGTAAGTTTGTATAGGTTGACAAATATACAATTTCGGGTTATATTTTTAATGTATTTCACAGCCTAAAATCATTAATCATCGAGCAATCGTTGTGGCAGTTTTTAGGTGCAAACATAAATAAAAGGAGGTAAAGATGGTAAAACGGTCGTTTGGTTTGTTGATCACTGGAACTAGTCTCGCTCTTGTGTTGGCTGCCTGTAGTGTGAGTAACACTTCGACGATTGTTGCGTCTGGTAATACGCTTCAGGTGCGGTCTTCTATCCAACAAAGTATTAACGCTGAACCTTTTGTGTTGCCTGTAACACAAAAAGAGACAGTATTCGTGCTTGAAGAGAAGATAACGATGCCTGTAAACGAAAAGAGCGCTATTCAAGACAAAGTGCTCGATAAAATTGAGTTGAAGGCACAAGCGCAGGCTGAAGCATCTGAAACGCACAGCTGCGGCAAATAGCACAAGGCGTAGCATAAAAAAGCCTTCGAGAATTGATTCTCGAAGGCTTTTTTTGTTTGCTCTCGTTTGACATTGTCACGAGAATTGACGTTGACGTAAAGGTAAACTATAATCTTTGTTTCAATGAACTATAACCCAGAAGTTACTGCCAGTGTCTTAAATAAACGTGCCCAAGGCTACTTTCCAGCGTATATGGGTATTATCACCGAGATAGTCGGGCCGGGTTATTTGCGCATGTTAATGGCAATCAAACCCGAATTTATTGCGCCTAATACATTTCTTCATGCGGGTACCGTGGTTACGTTGGCCGATACCGCCAGTGGTTTTGCATGTATGGCGCATTTGCCAAATGGGGCGAGTGGGTTTACCACCATTGAATTGAAAACCAATTTTCTTGCCACTGCGCGAGATGGCGCATTGTTGTGTGAGGCACAGGCGGTGCATTTGGGACGTTCAACGCATGTGTGGGATGCAACAGTGAAGCACGTGGAAACGAATCGCACGATGGCGTTGTTTCGCTGTACACAAATGATTTTGTATCCGACTCAAGTTAGAGCAAATTCCTAAAAAATGAAGGGCTGGTTTCACTCTCGATCTCTAATAGCGCAGCTGTTAGAGATCGAGAGTGAAACCAGCAAAACCTTTTATAAACTTGAAATCTGTTCTAAACAAGCATAAAACGCATACAAATCGTAATTTTATGGAAGCGACAACAAATGGGGCTGAGCTTAACGTTGAGCAAACGTTTGCAATTGGCGAATTGGCTCAAGAATTAGGGATTACGACCCGCACGATTCGTTTTTATGAAGAGTGCGGATTGATCTCGCCGACGCGCAGCGAGGGAAATCAACGTATTTATTCACGCAAAGATCGGGGCCGCCTTAAGCTGATATTACGGCATCGTGATGGTGGGTTTACACTAGAGGAGTTACGAGAGTTATTGGATCTTTATGAAGTAAGTCCAAATGCCGATGGACAGCATAAGCAATTTCAACGGATTCAAGAGATTTTGTGTCAGCGTATGGCCGAGGTGGATGAGCGTATTCATACATTGACTGACCTTAAATTGCGGATGCAAGAACGAATAACATGGGCGGAACGAGAAATTACAAAGGTTGATTAATTTATGGCTATAGAACTAAAGACGAATGAAAAATATACGTGGCTAGAAATGCCGGGCGAAAGTGTGCAAGATGAGCGTATGCAAAAATTGTTTAAACGTGCCAAAGATTCCCTGGGGTTTATTCCAAATGTCTTTTTGGGGTATAGTATTCGCCCAACGCATTTCATACATTGGTTTGCGCATTTCAAAGAGATTACACAGGGTGAATCTGAGTTGAGCCGCGCCGAGCGTGAAATGATTAGTGTGGTTGTGTCGGCGCAAAATCATTGTCTATACTGCTTGGTCAGTCATGGGGCTGATTTGCGTGCCGCGCTAGGCGACCCAATTTTAGGCGACCGAATTACATTTGACCATAAACGTGCTGGTTTGGATGCACGGACGACTGCCATGTTGGATTATGCGGTGAAGTTGACCAATACGCCAGTAGAGTGCAGCGAAGCCGATTTAAACGTATTGCGTGGGCATGGTTTTTCAGAGCAATGTATTTTTGACATTATTGAAACCGCTGCCATGTATAACTTTACCAACCGGCTTGCTGCGGCTACGGGTATGTTGCCAAACCCTCAATATCACGGAATGGCACGGGGGTAAATAATTATGAATTACAAATTACGAATTGCCCCATAAATTCGTAATTTGTAATTCGTAATTCGTAATTTATGGCGCGTCCTCTTTCTTCGCTTAAAGTTCTTGACTTCACCACGTTGCTGCCTGGGCCATTTGCAACCATGATGTTGGCAGATATGGGGGCTGATGTTTTAAGGATCGAGGCCCCTCATTTGCCTGACACGGTGCGCTCGATGCAGCCGCGTGATAGCCAAGGGCTTTCGTCATGGCATGGGTTGATTAACCGTAATAAGCGCTCGGCTGCATTTGATTTAAAAAAGCCTGAATCAATTGAGATGATCAAGAAATTGATCTTAAGATATGACATTGTGGTTGAGCAATTTCGCCCGGGCGTAATGGCCCGATTAGGGTTAGATTATGAAACACTAAAGGCCATCAACCCACGCTTAATTTATTGCTCGATTACAGGTTATGGGCAGACTGGCCCATTGCGCGACCGCGCTGGGCATGACATCAATTATTTGGCGCTGGCAGGGGTGTTAAGTCATACGGGGCGGCGAGACAGTGGCCCGGCTGGGCTTGGGGTGCAGATTGCCGATGTCGGTGGTGGCTCGTTTGGGGCGATTACGGGTATTTTGGCGGCAGTTATTCAGCGACAGGTTGAGGGGATTGGGCAACAGGTTGATATTAGTATGTTTGACTTAGCCGTAGGCTGGAATAGCCTCGCCATGAGTGAATATTTTGTTGGGGCGCGGGTGCGTGGGTTTGAAGATATGAGCCTAAATGGTGGCAGTTATTATGATGTCTATCAGACGGCGGATGGTCGTTATTTATCGGTCGGAAGTTTAGAGCCTAAGTTTTGGCAACAGGTGTGTGTGGCGATCGCGCGGCCCGATTTATATGAATTAGGGCGTAATTGGCAGCCTGAGGTACAACAACAGGTGCGAGCAGTGTTGCATGCAGCCTTTGTTCAACGGTCGTTAGCAGAATGGGTTGCTATTTTTGCTGGGCTTGATGCCTGTGTTGAGCCAGTGTTAAATGCCGACGAAGTTGTTAATCACCCGCATACCCAAGCCCGTGACTTGGTTGTTGGTGTGCCAATGTTAAATGGTGATACCCAACACCAAATTGCATTGCCGCTTAAATTTTCGGCAAGCGAAGCCAACTATATGTGGTCGGGGCCACCGATTGGGCATCACACACACGAGGTGTTATGTGAGCTTAGTATGATGTAAGCTTTTTAATATATTACCCATTTAAAGACTGAGTAAAATCTAAATTAGACGTTATACTAAGATGAATACAAGACTTGTTCTTAACGTTAACGTTAAGTTTTAATGCAGTTAATTATGATGCAAATGAGCCAATCATCAATGACATCAACAACACAATTAGGCATGCCTTTAATGCGGGTCGATGCCATTAGTTTGCGTTTTGGGGGTGTTCATGCGCTAACAGACGTGAGTTTTAACATTTATACGCAAACCATTCAGGCCATTATTGGGCCGAATGGGGCAGGTAAAACCAGTTTGCTTAACTGTATTAGCGGTTTGTATAAGCCTCAAAAAGGGAAAATTTTATTTGATGGGAACCATGACCTCGTTAAGATGAAGCCACATGAGGTTGCGCGGTTGGGGATTGCCCGCTCATTTCAAAATATCGAGTTATTTCGGCACATGTCTGTGCTTGATAATTTGATGTTGGGCCGGCATATTCATATGAAAAGTGGGGTTTTGGCCGGCGGTTTGTATTGGGGCGCAGCCCAAAAAGAAGAAATTCAACACCGCGATTATGTTGAACGTGTGATTGATTTGCTCGAAATTCAGCATATTCGCAAACAGCCCGTTGGGGCGTTGGCCTATGGCTTGCAAAAGCGGGTTGAATTAGGCCGCGCTTTGGCAATGGCCCCTAAACTGTTATTGCTCGATGAGCCAATGGCAGGGATGAACAGCGAAGAAAAAGAAGATATGGCGCGTTTTATTCTTGATATTGCCGAAGAGCAGCAAATGACGATTGTGCTTATTGAGCATGATATGGGGGTTGTGATGGACATTAGCGACCGCGTGGCTGTGCTCGATTTTGGTAAATTGATTGGCAATGGCACCCCCGACGAAGTAAAAAATACACAGGCCGTAATCGATGCCTATTTAGGCAAAGACCACTAACAAATAGATAATGGTTAATGGTTAATGGTTAATGGTTCATTAACCATTATTTATTAACTATTAATAACTATTAACTATTTTATGAGTTATCAGACTTTAATCAGCGTTTCAGAGGCCGCTAAACATTTAGGCGATGAGAATTGGGTATTTATTGATGTGCGATATTCATTGCAAGATGCCAGTTGGGGCAGAAAAGAATACCTGATTGACCACATTAAAGGCGCGGTATTTGCCAGTTTAAATGACGATCTTTCTGGCGAGGTAATTGCGGGTAAGACTGGGCGACACCCCTTCCCTAACGAAGCCGCATTTGTTGAGACATTGAGTCAATGGGGTGTTGATAAGCATACGCAGGTGGTGGTTTATGATGCCGGTCCGGGCGTAAGCGCAGCATCGCGATTATGGTATATGTTGCGTTGGGCTGGGCACGATGATGTGGCTGTGTTAGATGGCGGTTTTAAGCATTGGCAGATGTCAGCGTTACCTTGTGTATTTGGGAATGAGACACGCACACGCCGTTTATTTCAAGGCCAATTTCGCCCCGAATTATTGGCGAGTGCCGATGATGTATTAGAGATTAGCGTTAATCGCAGCCATGCGTTATTAGATGCGCGTTCGTATGAGCGCTTTCGTGGTGAGAATGAGACGATTGACCCGCTGGGGGGGCATATTCCCGGTGCGGCATGTGCGTTTTACAACGAAAATTTGACCGAAGATGGGCGCTTTAAGTCGGCGGCAGAATTGCGAGTACGTTTTGATGTTTTGATGGCTGGTAAGACAGCCGCACAAACCGTGTTGTATTGTGGATCAGGCGTGTCAGCTTGTCATAATGCTTTAGCGATGGTCTATGCCGGTTTGGGGCAGCCACGCCTGTATGTTGGGTCGTGGAGTGATTGGAGTGGCATTACAACGAGGCCGGTCGCTTTGGGTGAATAACTTTTGAATGGTTATTTTTATAGATACCAAAATAAGGTAAAAATTGAAGAAATACTGAAATCAGCGCAAATCTTATTTCTATGTCTTTTCTGAAATAACAAGGCTTATGAGCACCGAAATACAAAATCTTACTGCCAGTAATTCGGATACGATGCCGAAAAAATTATTTGCTATGGCCAATCGCTTAGGTAAGCGTCATGCTCTACGCGAAAAAGAATTTGGTATTTGGCAAAGTGTTACTTGGCGCGAGTTTGCCCAAAATGTGCGCGATTTTGCGTGTGGCCTAAAGGCGCTGGGGTTGAATCGTGGTGATACTGTTGCAATTTTAGGCGATAACCGACCAGAGTGGTTGTATGCCGAATTTGGCGCACAAGCGATTGGGGGTAAATCAATCGGTATTTATCAAGATTCGGTGGCCGAAGAGGTGAAATATTTGGTGCAGGCCAGTGATACGCGCATTATTGTGGCCGAAGATCAAGAACAGGTCGATAAGATTTTAGAAATATGGGATGACTTAGATGATGTGATCAAGGTCATTTTTTATTATTCTAAAGGGATGCGAAATTACCACGAGTCGTTTTTAGCCCCATTTACCGATATTATGGCCTTGGGACGAGATTGGGATAAGGCGCATCCGGGCGAATTTGAGCGCGAATTGATGACCGGATGTGGAGATGATGTGGCTTTAATGTCGACGACATCGGGCACGACAGGCCGCCCGAAACTTGCCATGCTAACCCATCAAAATATGCTTTCTCAGGGTGAATATGCAGCGGGTATAGACAAAATGGGGCCAGAAGATGAGTATGTATCGTTTTTGCCGTTGGCTTGGATTGGCGAACAACTCACCAGCACATCGCGTCAGTTGCAAGATGGTTTTGCTATTAACTTTCCAGAGTCTGCTTCAACCGTACAGCAAAATATTCGTGAAATTGGCCCGAATGTGATGTTTTCGCCGCCGCGGATTTGGGAAAATATGTTGAGCATGGTGCAAGTGAAGATTGACGATACCACCCCGTTAAAACGCAAAATGTATGACTGGGCCATGAAGGTTGGGTATGACTATGCCGAAGCTAAATTTAGCAAAAAGGGTATTGACGGCGCATTAAAAGCAAAATATGCCTTGGCGCGGGCGCTGGTGTTAGAAGAATTGACCGATCAATTGGGCTTACGCAAGATTAAACGGGCTTATACGGGCGGGGCGGCCTTGGGGCCAGATGTTTTTCGTTTTTATCATGCAATGGGTGTAAACCTGAAACAGGTGTTTGGACAAACCGAAAGCGCCGGTTTAAGTGCCATTCATCGTGATGGCGAGATCAAATTTCAAACCGTGGGCGTGCCACTGCCCGGCACACAAATCAAGATTTTAGACACTGGTGAGATTTGCGTGAAGAGTGATGCTGTATTTGTTGGGTATTATAAGAACCCACAAGCCACCGCAGAAACCATGGAAGATGGTTGGTTACGCACGGGCGATGCCGGTTATTTAGATGAAGATGGGCATTTGATTGTGATTGACCGTGCTAAAGATGTGATGACGTTGCATGATGGCACTAAATTTTCGCCACAATTTATTGAAAACAAGCTTAAATTTAGCCAATATGTGAAAGAGGCGGTGGTGTTTGGCGGGCAAGTTGAGAAGGGCAGCGAATTTGAACGAACCTTGCCTTATGTCACCGCATTTTTAAATATTGATTTTGGCACAGTGGGTAAATGGGCTGAAAATAATAAAATTGGCTATACAACTTATACCGATTTGGCACAGAAACCCGAAGTGTATGACCTCATTCGTAAAGATGTTGAACGCACGAATGCTGATTTGGCGGCAACCCCAGCCGCACAGATTAAGCGTTTTGTGTTATTACATAAAGAATTGGATGCGGACGACAATGAATTAACTCGCACCCGTAAAGTGCGGCGTGGGTTTATTGCCAAGCGTTATCTTAATATTGTTGAAGCAATGTATCAAGACGTTGATTCGATCCCAGTTGAGACAGTCATTACATATCAAGATGGGCGCACGGCGAAGATATCGACCAAACTTAAAGTTGAACGGGTTTAAATTGACTCAAACGTGAATTTAATTTAGGAGGTAACATGACCTTAGCCAATGGTTTAATTCAAAAACGAATTGCTAAGCACCTTATGATGCAGATGCTTGATGAAATGCCGGATGTTTTTGTCTGGGATGATTTGATTAAGGCTATTGAATTAAATTCAGCAGAATTTCTTGCTGTTAAGTCATTGCAAAGTGGATTGCGTCCATATGGGTTAGAAAAAGGGAGTTTTTATGTAACAGATGCTTTTTTTGAACCGCTGCCGAATGAAGTGCTTGATGTATTTGAGGGAAAATGAGAATTTTGCTGGACACGCACATTTTTTTATGGTTTATCAGTGCAGATTCACGGTTATCAATCGTTGCTCGCGATGCGATTCGTAATTTAAATAATGAAGTTTTTTTAAGTGTTGTTTCAGCTTGGGAAATGATCGTTAAGTTTCAATTAGGGAAATTATCATTACCTGAATCCCCAGATATCTATGTGCCGAAAATATGTAATCAATACCAAATTGTTTCGTTAGGGTTATCTGAAGATTGTGTGTGGCGTTTGAAAAATTTACCTAACATACATCGAGACCCTTTTGATCGGATGTTAATTTGTTCTGCAATTCAACATAATATGGTTATTGTGACTGATGATTTTTTTTATTAAACAATATAGTGTCAGGACAATTTAATTTTAAAGCATAGCATTAAATCACTAATGGAAAATTTTATTCAACTAACCATTTCTGGCATCGCTAGTGGCGCAATCTTGGCACTGGTAGCGTTGGGATTCGTGCTTATTTTTAAGAGTAGCGATGTGATTAATTTTGCTCAAGGCGAATTATTAATGGTGGGTGGCTACATGACCTATGTAATGTTGGCATGGTTTGGGTTGCCTTGGTTCATTGGTGTGCCTATTGCCATCATTTTGTCGGCAGCAATTGGGGTTGCTATTGAACAAGGCATATTGCGGCATATGATCGGTGAGCCAATTATTTCGGTCATTATGGTTACGGTTGGTGTATCTACTTTATTGCGGGCTATTTTAGGCTTGGTCTTTGGTAATGCGCCACTTGCTTTTCCCGATTTTATTCCTAATTACCCTGTTAGTATCATGGGGGCACGGGTTGGGGTTGATAAGCTATGGGCAATTGCCTTATCGTTGCTTTTATTTGGCGTTTTAACCATTTTCTTTCGACGTAGTAGTGAGGGTATTGCGATGCGAGCCGTGGCCGATGACCAGCAGGCGGCGATGAGTATGGGGATTAGTATTAAGAAGGTGTGGGCCGTCGCATGGGCGATTGCTGGTATGACAGCGGCGGTTGGCGGCACCTTGTTGGCGGCAATCATCGGCGGGGTTGGGCTTGATATTGCCCATCTTGGTTTAATTGTATTCCCAGTGGTTATTTTAGGTGGTTTAGATTCGATCCCCGGCGCCATTGTCGGTGGCATTATTGTTGGGTTGTTGCAAAGTTATGCGGGCGGTTATTTGCCACCTAGCCTTGGCTTGGCCGAAGTTGCGCCTTTTATTGTGCTGGTATTAATTTTGCTAGTAAAGCCCTACGGGTTATTTGGGACAACGCGGATAGAAAGAGTTTAAAAATTTACGATTTTGGCTTTGTGATTTGTTATACCAAGAGTGGGTACAAGCTGAGAATATGATGACTCTACCATCTATCCTCAAGCGTAGATTGAAGATAGATGGTGGAATCGGCAAAAACGGTATTTTTATGTCTTTCTTAGTGTAGATATTTGTCAATTATGCAATCTGGAGTATTTCATACCAATTACGCAAAAGATATGCAACTTCGCCCAACTTGGGTGATGCGTGCACGGCTAATTTTTCTCATTATTTTATTAGTCGTTTTACCTTTTGTGGCTAATGCCTATTGGCTAAACCTCGCTAATCAAATTATGTTGTTTAGCATTACGGCAGTTGGCTTAAACTTATTAGTGGGTTTTACTGGGCAAATTAGTATCGGGCATGCTGCATTTGTGGCCTTGGGGGCTTATACTGCCGCATTATTAAGCACACGGCTTAATATTCCTTTTCCGCTTGATGTGCCATTTGCCATGATTGTGGCTGGTGCAGTGGGACTCATTTTTGGTTTGCCATCGGCTCGTTTAAAGGGGTTGTATCTCGCCATTGCCACATTAGCGGCCCAAGAAATTGTGTTATGGTTTTTAAAACACCTCGATTTGTTTGTGCCGAATGTCGGCGAGTCCATTAGCTTGGTGCCAACATGGGCACATGAGCAATTTTTGGCCAATCGCGCTCGGGCCGACTTTAACTATTATTGGGTTATTTTGTTTTTCTTAACGCTGGTGGTCATTTTCTCGGTCAACTTAGTGCGTTCACGGGTGGGAAGGGCGTTTGTAGCTGTACGTGACCAAGATATTGCTGCCCAAGTGATTGGGATTGATGTGAATCGCACCAAATTGATCGCATTTATGATCAGCAGTATGATTGCTGGTCTAAGCGGTGCATTGGTTGCACATTATCGTGGCATTGTTAATTGGGAACGATTTACCGTAGATACAAGTATTGCCGTGTTGAGTATGCTCATTATTGGCGGTTTGGGGCGCGTGAGCGGCAGTATTTACGGTGCAATTTTTGTTACGGTTTTGCCTGCTTTGCTTACACAGTTTGGATTGCTTTTCCGTGATATTTTACCCGACGTCAACCGCGTTATTCCTTATGTGCAACAAGGCGCATTTGGCATTGCTATCATTTTCTTTCTGATCAAAGAGCCAGAGGGCATTGCCAAGATGTGGAAAGATGTCAAGGATTATTTTAAATTATGGCCGTTTAGTTATTAAGTTTTGAGTATTTTCTGTATACTCTCAATAAGTAATGGAAATAAAAATAAATTTTCGCCGAAGTAATAATGCGTTGTGCATTATGCCTATTGGGATGCCCCTAATTCTTTAGAAGATACAGTTTTGATTCTATATTTAGTATTGAAATAATATATAATCGAGTTGTTTGCTCGCCGCGTGATCAACTTAATTTAGTTAGTCGTTCAATAAACCAAGTTCTATTTAGTTAAAGTTAGGAGGAAAAACACATGAAATCTATAACCCAAATTAGCAGCGTAATTGCTGCAACCTCAGTGGTACTTGCTGCATGTAGCGGCGGTGGCGCTGGCTCAAATGATCCTATTAAAGTAGGGGCAATTTATGATTTGACTGGTGCAACCAGCGATATTGGTGCTTTTGGTGCAAAAGGCACAACGGCATACTTTGATTGGAAAAATGCCAATGGTGGTATTGGTGGGCGCAAGATTGATTTTAAGAGTGCTGACTATGAATATAAAGTGCCAAAAGCCGAAGAATTGTATACCCAGTTTGTGACCCAAGATAAAGCAGTGGTGTTTATTGGCTGGGGTACGGGTGATACTGAGGCGTTGCGCCCGAAGATTACAGCAGACAAAGTGCCATTTGTGAGCGCCTCGTATGCTGCAACTTTGGCAAACCCCAAAGAAACACCCTATAACTTTTTGGTTGCCCCAACTTACAGTGACCAATTGGTGATTGCGCAGCAATATGCTTTGGATGAGTGGAAGAAGGCAGGGAAGGGTGGACAACCCAAGTTTGCTTATTTGATCAATAATAGCCCATTTGGTAAGAGTCCGGTTGATGCGGGTAAGGCCCATGCCAAAGCCAATGGTTTGGCTGAACCGCTTGAAGTGCCATCACAAGGCCCAACCGCCGACCATACCCCACAGTTGACTCAGATCAAAGATTATGGTGCCACTCACGTTTTCTTGCAGAACGTGCCAAGCCCACCCTCTAAGACTTTAAAAGATGCCAAGACCTTAGGGATGCTTGGGAGTGTGCAATTTGTATGTTTGAATTATTGCGCCCACGAATTGACGGTGAAATTGGCTGGTGATGCTGCTGAAGGCTTGTGGGGTATCGTGCCATTTAGCGTTGATGCAGAAGGTGCAAAGGTGCCGCTAGAATTTGCCAAGTCGAAAGGGATTAATATTGCTGGTGGTGAGAGCGGTTATGTGCAGGGTTGGTATGCTGCCGCTATCATTATGGAAGGTGTTGATCGGACCATTAAGGCCAATAAACCATTGACGGGTGAGAATATTAAGGCCAGTATGGAGACATTGAAGGATTTCTCGACCGGTGGCGTTGCTCAGCCCATTACTTTTACTGATACTGATCATCGCGGCAGCCGCGCAACTCGTATTGCTAAGGTGCAAGGTGGCAAGTGGGTGATTGGAGCTGATCTATTGAAGTCGTCATTGCCATAATAAAACGCTGTGTGTAGGGTAAACGTGCAAAGTAATAATAATGCTTTGCACGTTAGGATTATTACGATATCTTCTCAATAACTCGTGGCATCCCAAAAGCCATCATGCTGAATTTACGATCACTTTATAGTTATAAAAGGCTTTGTCATCTCTAACTATGAAGTGATCGTGAATTCGGTGAAAATTTGTTTAACCTTTCTCTGTTGATTAAGAAGACACTTATTACTTTCCAAATGCTGCAACTCAATAATATCGAAGTAATTTATAGCGATGTTGTGCTCGTCTTAAAAGGGCTGTCGTTAGAGGTGCCTAAAGGCAAGATTGTAGCGCTTTTGGGCAGTAATGGCGCAGGTAAAAGCACCACTCTGAAGGCGATTTCAGGGCTTTTAAAACCTGAAGATGGCGAAGTAACGGATGGTGATGTGCTATGGGATGGGCAGTCGATTAAGCATTTGGATGCCGCAGAGGTTGTTCGCAAGGGCATATTTCAGGTAATGGAAGGCCGCCGCGTTTTTAAGCATCTAACAGTTGAAGAAAATTTAAAAGCAGGTAGTTATAGTCGTGGTAATCAGTGGTATGCGGATGAAATTCCACGTCTATTTGGTTATTTCCCGCGCCTTAAAGATCGATTTACGCAAACCGCGGGGTATTTGAGCGGTGGCGAACAACAAATGTTGGCAATTGGACGCGCATTGATGGCAAGACCAGAGATGATTATGTTGGATGAACCATCATTAGGGCTTGCGCCATTGCTTGTCGCAGAGATCTTTAGGAATATTAAGCGAATTAACCAAGAACGCGGAACAACTATTTTGTTGGTTGAACAAAATGCGCGTTTGGCGATGGAAATTGCTGATTTTGTGTATATTATGGAAAGTGGGCGGGTTGTGTTAAGCGGCACCCCTGACCAGCTCAATGCCAATGCCGATGTGCGTGAGTTTTATCTTGGTTTAAATGAGGTTGGTAAGCGTAAAAGTTACCGCGAGGTAAAGCACTACAAGCGCCGCAAGCGCTGGCTGTCTTAAATAATTACAAATTGCGAATTACGAGTTGAGAACTTTGTAATTATTTTTCGAGCCAAGCTTCGAGTGTGCGTCCTACGTGCAAAAGGCTCTGGGCGCTTACTTTATCAGGGGTATCGCTGGTTTTGTGCCAATGGGCATAATCAAAGTCGATAATATCGATGGCCTTCCAGCCGCGCTGTAAAAAAGGGGTATGGTCATCTAACATGCTCCAACGTGGCAATTTGCGAAAATATTGCTCATAGCCAAGCTTGTGAGCAACCTCCCACAGTTCGGTTGATAATGCTAAGTTTGAACTGCGTTCAAGCCATATTTCTTGATCGGCATCTCCGATCATATCGATAAT
The DNA here is from genome assembly GCA_018969115.1 of Chloroflexota bacterium. Taxonomy (GTDB): domain Bacteria; phylum Chloroflexota; class Anaerolineae; order J036; family Brachytrichaceae; genus AQU-03. The sequence goes on from JAGWYZ010000058.1 coordinate 14,226, forward strand.
AATGACGGCAGTCGGGCTAATGGTTAAACTGGCTGCAAACTGTTGAGATCCAACAATCCACTCCCAGCCATCCAAATCACCATTGTCTTCGGCGTCAAAAAACACCAGCCAAACTTGTTTATCGATGCGGTTTATTTCGAGTGTGCGGGCTAACTCCATTAATACCGCGACCCCACTCGCGCCATCATTTGCCCCGGGTACGGGTTGGTTGGGGTATTGTGGGTCTTGGTCTGCTTTGCGGCGGGTGTCATAGTGCGCCCCAATAATGACAATATCTTTATTTTGTGCTCCTTTTACGCCGATTAAGTTGCGTGCTGGGGTGTTTTTGTATACAAAATTTTGAGTGCGTGTTAGCCAACCATGGGTGGTTAAATGACTTAAAACTTGCTCGCCTAACTGCTGATTTGGGGCTGTGCCGGTGATGCGTGGTCCTAATGCAACTTGATCGATTACTGATTGATAAGCGCGATTGCCATCAAAGTTAAGCGTTGGTTGATTGGTTAGAGTGGAGGGAACCCCGATGTTTGTGGCAGTCGGTTGTGGCAGCGTGGTGTTGGGGATGGGTGCTGCCACTATGTTTGGGGTTGGTTGCGGCGTGGGTGGTGCTGTTTGCTCCTTGGCACAACCCATCAAAACAAGCAGTAGGCAGACAAGCGTGGTAAGCCGCCGATAAGTGACGCATACAAAAATGGGGGCTTTACCCCGACTATAATTTTGTCTCTTAATTACATTATCGTTGATCATATGCATGAATTTACTATGCCCCCAAAAATTGTCGCGATTGGCGGCGGACACGGTTTGGCTTCGTTGTTGCGTGGGCTTAAACATCATACGCCTAATATTACCGCGATTGTTACGGTTGCCGATGATGGGGGTAGCTCTGGCCGTTTACGCCGTGAAATGGGGGTATTGCCACCGGGTGATTTTCGTATGTGTATTACGGCGTTGGCGAATGATGAATCATTGGTGGCACAATTATTTCAATATCGTTTTGGCGGCGGGGCTGGGGGTGATAGCGGTTTGGCTGGTCATAATTTTGGCAATTTATTTATTACTGCAATGGCGGCGCTGACCGGCAGTTTTGAACGAGCGTTGGTTGAATCATCAAAAGTGCTGGCCAGCACTGGGCGCATTATTCCTAGCACCTTGATGGATGTAACGCTGTGCGCTGAATACCGCAATGTGCGTGGCAATGCGCGTGGTGAATCATCGATTGGCAAAGAAGGGCATATTATTGAAAGAGTGTGGCTTGAGCCGCATCAACCCGCGGCTTTTCCCGATGCCGTTCGGGCCATTCTTGATGCAGATTTAGTAGTGATGGGGCCGGGAAGTTTGTTTACGAGTGTCATGCCCAATTTATTGGTGCCCGGCATTACCCGCGCATTACAACATACCAAGGCCTCATGTGTTTATGTGGGCAATGTTGCTACCGAGCGCGGCGAAACCGATGGCTTTACTTTGCCCGATTTTGTTAATGCGCTCGAAATGCATATTGGCCGCAATGTGATCGATTATGTTATTGCCAATAATTATGTTTCGGCAAATTTCAACCCGCCCAGCCGGGTCACAATCATTCAGCCAGTCGATTTTGTTGTGAGTAGTAGCGCAAAAATTATACCGATAGATGTGGTTGATGTAGAAACACCGTGGCGGCATAGCCCTAACAAGCTGGCGCAGGCGGTGCTTGGGCTGATAAAACATTGTTAAGGGCTTGCCGAAATGACAGTCTGCCCAGCCTTTACGAGGCTGGGCAGACTGTCATTTCAGCATTACATTTTTGTTAACGAATTTGGCTGGCCTGATTTACCAACGAGGTAAATTCTTGTACCTCTTTATTATTGGGTAATGCACGGGTGATCATGTTGGCGTAATACCTCGGCGAATTGGGTCACGACAATATTCATTTGATAGCGGGGCGAAGTTTGCTCAAAACTGTTGGCGAGATCATTGGTATTAAAATCGCTGCTGATTTTGCTGTGTGCGTTGGGGCGTAATTGCAAGGCATAAATGGCAGTGGCGTTATGCCCAGCATTCATACCGGCGGCTGTAACAGTGTCGTTGCGAAAATCTTGGTCGGCAATGGCGCGGTTTTCATAGCCAATGAGGCGATATGCAGCCACGACTTCGGGGTTAAATTCGATCTGCACCCGCGCATCTTTGCGCGATTAACTCAAGTGTGTTGGTGCTGTGATCGTCAAATAAGCGGCAAGCCTCATTTAAAGTATTATGCCTCATTGCCTTTGTTGGCCAATTGATCCATCATCACATCGTTGTAATTGCTGACCCCAAAGCCAAATGTGCTGAGGGCAATATCGGCGGGGGCACTACCCTTGACCATATTGATGATTTTGATTGGGTTGATGATGCCGATATTGCCTTCGCTATCCGACAATACCATAACGCGATTAATGCTATTGGGGATATACATTCGCGTGGCTAGCGCATAGCCTAGTTTTAGTCCGGCTTCGGTGTTGGTTGCCCCTTCATTTTTTAGCCCATAAATGGCGGCCAAAATGGCTTCTTTTTCGCCAGTGCTGGTTGGCCCAAGCATGGTGCGGGCGGTAGTCCACATTCATTGAGCCAGAGATGTCGATAACCAAGGTGAGGGCGGTAGTTTTGCGTTGTGATTCTGGCACTTTGTAGCCTTGCACGCGTCGGTGTCGAGCGCAAAGGTTGAAAGCCGGTCTTTGCGTGGGTCTACAAAGGGGTTTACGCCATAGTCTTTAAAAGTGGAGTGGTATCGAATGGGGTGGGGCGTGGCGAATTGGCAATCGGAGTCGGTTCGATGGGTGCTCAGCTGACTGGGTTTGCCACCTCGCCTGCAATGGGGCGTGGGCTGGGCTGAGGCTGGCTGCCCATATAAGACGCGGTGGTGGGATAGATCCTATTGGCGGCAGGTTTAGTAGCAGCAGTTGGATATGGTGCGGCTGTGGAATAAGCGCCACTTGCAGGCGCATCTGATGCAGCGGGTGCCGCTGGGTAAGCTGGCACAGACTGGACGGACACGCTGGGTGCAGCAGGTTTGGCGGCTTCGGTTGGTTTTGGTGCAGGGGGCGCAGACTGGGTGCAGGCCGATAATGCTAATAGGCCGGCGATGCTGATGCGATTAGTATTTTTAACGTTTGTTAAAAATTGGGTGATTGGAAACTGTTCATGTCATACCTCCATTTGGTTTGTGTTTGGCTTTTGTTTAAAAGCCACATCACATTAGGGATGTGATGCACCATGAGGGTATGACAATGACGATTTTTTTACTTGATACAGTGTTGATAAGGTGATGACAAAAGTTTAGTGCGAGCTAACTTCGCGGTTTTTACTCGGGTTCATCAAGGCACGTTTGGCGCGTTGAATATCACTTTCGTGTTTAAGGATGACCGACAAGGTATTACTTAGCGTCTTTTCATCAAGATGCTCGGCGTTAATGGCAACCAACGCTTTGGCCCAATCGACTGTTTCGGCGACACTAGGCAATTTTTTAAGGTCTAATTCACGCAAACGCTGCACCACTTGCACCATTTGTTGTGCTAATTGGGGCGCGAGTTCGGGCGCACGCAGCTTAACAATACGCAATTCGGCCTCTGGGGTGGGGTAATCGACAAATAAATAGAGGGCGCGGCGTTTGAGCGCTTCGCTCAGCTCGCGGGTGTTATTACTGGTCAGCAGCACCATTGGCTGGGTTTTGGCTTTAATCGTGCCGATTTCGGGGATGCTGGCTTGAAAGTCGCTCAGGATTTCGAGCAAAAAGGCCTCAAATTCAGCATCGGCACGGTCTATTTCATCGATGAGTAATACGACTGGCTTTTCACTCATTAAGGCCTGTAAAAGTGGGCGCGGCAGCAGAAAACGCATTGAAAAGAAAGCGTTTTCTTCTTTGCCCAAGGCGTCGGCAGCAGCGCTTAACGTGCCTGTGCCACGAATGACATCGCCAACTTTGTCACGCAAGAGCTGGGTGTAGAGCATTTGCTTGCTATATTCCCACTCATATAAGGCTTTTGATTCATCCAAGCCCTCGTAACATTGCAAACGAATAAGCTCGCGCCCCGTGGCTGCCGCCCACGCTTTCGCCAGCTCGGTTTTGCCAACGCCGGCTGGCCCTTCGGCCAACACGGGCTTGCCCATGCGCTCGGCCAAAAATGCCACCATTGAAATTTCATCGGAGGCGATATATTGTTGTTTTAATAGCGACGCAGTTACGTCAGACACTTGTTTAAACATCGTTATATAATTATCTCTCAGGCCAAAAGTGCAGCAATCGATATTTGAGTTGACTTGATTACTCATAAACAAATGACAGGGGGTTTATCGATAATTAATCGGCAACATTTTTTTTGGCTATAGAATTGCATTATTCCATGCCAAACTCAAGCATTTATCGCATTTTCCTTTTTATTGGGGCAATATTATTAAGCCTGCGTTCAATAACGCCTTTGCAGGCACATGGCAATCATCATTTGTATTATGTGGCTGCCAATGGGCGTGATAATGGGGATTGTGATGTGCCTGCAAAGGCGTGCCGTAGCATTGCCTATGCCATTGCACGGGCCGAGCAAACCTCGGCCAAAGATGCCGAATTGCGTATTGCTGGGGGCGAATATCGTTTGAGTGACGCAGATGTGCAGGCGCTGATGCGTGGGTTGTTTACGGTGCAGGCGAGTTTTAGCGATGCTTACAATATTATTGATGATGGGTTGTTTGCCAGCTTTGTGTATGGCCCCAGCGTTTTTTACCGCGATACTTTAATTGGCTGGGGATTTGTGCCGATGGATCTTAAGGGTGCACCGCCTACGTCTGATCAATATCAAAAAAACAATGCCACCCAAATTGCCCAAACTGGGCAAGTGATGCCTTGTGTGAATGGGTTTGCGGCGCAAATTTACGCCTGTGATGAGATGGTGTTGCTCAGTCATTTACCGCTTTGGGCATTTAGCAGCCAACCCAGCCGCATGGCCAATATTTGGGGATTTGTCAGCAAAAATGATAATCGCGAATATGTATTGGTTGGTGTGAGCAATGGCACTGCAATTTTTGATATTACAGATCCGCTCAATCCGAAAGAAATTACAACCATTCCAGCAGCTAGCAACGCATGGCGCGAAATGCGCACATATCAGGTTTGGCATGAAGACGATCAGCGTTGGCATGCCTATGCCTATGTCGTAACCGAAGCGTGGGGACAGGGCATGCAGATTGTTGACCTAAGCTATTTGCCGATGACGGCGACCTTAGCAGCCACTTATCACCAAATTAAAAAAGCCCATACGGTTTATGTGGGTGATGTTGATTATGTGTATGGTGTGCCAACAACTGGCACAATAGCTTATGCTTTTTTGAATGGCACGAATTTAGATCGCGGGGCTTTTCATATTTTAGACCTAAGCAACCCAATTAGCCCAAGCAAAATTAGCACCCCGACCCAAACGGCCAATTACACCCATGATGGGGTTGGCTTTGTCATTACCGATTCACGTACTGCCGACTGTGCGCATGGGCATAACCCATGTGAGTTATATATTGATTTTAATCAGACCAAAGTAGATGTGTTTGATGTGACAGACAAAACTGTGCCCACAATTCTCAGCAGCGTAACGTACTCTAACGCTCGTTACGTACATTCGGGTTGGTGGACGGCTGATAAGCGCTATGTCACCATTCATGATGAGCGTGATGAGTTTGATTTGGGGATTAGCATGACGGTGCGTGCGCTCGACTTAAACAGTTTGCGCGCGCCTAAGGTGATTACTATTTTGCAAGGGAATAGCGAAGCGATTGATCATAATGGTTATGTCGTGGGGGATCGTTATTATCAGTCGAGTTATCAACGCGGTTTGCTGGTTTTCGATATTAGCAACCCACAAACACTACGCGAAATTGCATCGTTTGATACTTACCCGGATGGCGATGATGCGGATTACGATGGCGCATGGGGCACTTACCCATTCTTCCCTAGCCGCAATATCGCAATTGGCGATATTGAAAACGGCCTGTTCGTTGTTAGGCAACTTTCAGCACAGCCTTTGCCAACTGCAACACCAACTACGACTTTTACCTTTACTGCAACCATGACACCTATGCCCTCTGCTACTGCTAGCGTGCCCACTACCCCCACAGCAACGGCGGTTGTGACATCTACCCCAATCCCACGACGGCAGGTGTTTGTGCCAGTTGTGACGTTATTTGTAAGGTGATATGGCCTATGTCAATGAATGCTTTACCAATTAAATAGTGACAATAGGCTTAAGAGAGTGTTTCTTAAATCAAATTTCACTTTTTTGTCAGCTGAAATTACGTGGTTTTATCAAATCAGAGAGCATATTTAGACAAAACGAATGCCGAAATCACTATCTCAGC
>JAGWYZ010000059.1 GCA_018969115.1 Chloroflexota bacterium
CCCATGTTTGACAAACCCGCACCCAAGTGCTGGTTGCACAAGCAAGGCAACTTCATCACCGCCTTCTTCCCCAAGGATGTGAAGGAAGCTGACTACGACTTCTTCTATATGCCAGGTCTAGACCCAGCCTATGGTAGCCCAGTGCTCGTCGCTGGCGACATCATGGCGATGTTTAACGACCGACCAGAAGTTCGCGCCGTAATGCAAGCCATGACCACTGCCGACAACCTCAAGACTTGGCTCAAGCAAGGTGGCGCAATTAGCCCACACAACGATGCCAAGCCAGAAATGTATGGCAGCCAAGTAGAAGCCAAGATCGGTGGCATCATCCAGAAAGCCAGCACCGTGCGCTTTGACGCATCAGACTTGATGCCCGGCGAAGTTGGCGCAGGCAGCTTCTGGAAGCTCGGCACTGACTATGTGACCGGCAAACTCACGATTGATCAATTTGCTGCCGATGTGGACAAGAGCTGGCCGAAGTCATCGGGCGCAGCCGGTGCCGCAAGCTTGGGCAAAGAATATGATGCCGCGCTCAAGGGCGAATATAAGGGCAAGAAAGTGGTGATTGACGGCGCATTCTCGGGCGAAGATGCCGTGCGCTTCAATAACACGATGAAGGAATTTGCCGACAAGACCGGCATGGTAATCGAATACATCGGCACCAAGGAATTCGAGAAGTCAATCAACATCGCGGTAGATTCGGGCAAAGCCCCAGACATCGCCGACTTCCCACAACCGGGCTTCTTGGCGCGCTTTGTGGCGCAAGGCAAAGTGGTTGACCTCAACAACGTGCTCAACCAAGATTGGATTAAGAAGAACTATGGCAAGGCTTGGCTCGATATGGCGACCATGCCCGGCAAAGACGGCAAGCCAGTCATGGCTGGCGTGTGGGAACGTGTGAACGGCAAGAGCTTGGTGTGGTATCCAAAGGCCGCCTTCGATAAGGCTGGCTATAAAGTGCCAACCACTTGGGATGAATTGGTTAAGTTGCAAGAGCAAATCAAGAAAGATGGCGACGCGCCTTGGTGCATTGGTATCGAATCTGGTGCAGCCACTGGCTGGGCCTTCACCGACTGGGTCGAAGAAATGATGCTGCGCACCACCACCCCAGAAAACTATGACAAGTGGGTGAAGAATGAACTCAAGTTCAACAGCCCCGAAGTGAAGAAAGCCGTCGGCGAAGTCGCTAAGATTTGGTTCGACGACAAAAACGTGCTCGGTGGCCGCAAGAATATTGCTGTGACCAGCTTCGGTGATGCCCCCAAGCCCATGTTTGACAAACCCGCACCCAAGTGCTGGTTGCACAAGCAAGGCAACTTCATCACCGCCTTCTTCCCCAAGGATGTGAAGGAAGCTGACTACGACTTCTTCTATATGCCCGGCTTGGATTCCAAGTATGGCAGCCCCGTGTTGGTGGCTGGCGACATTATGGCGATGTTCAACGACCGCCCAGAAGTTCGCGCCGTAATGCAATACATGACCAGCGCCGAACACTTGAGGGGCTGGCTCAAGCAAGGTGGTGCAATTAGCCCACACAACGATGCCAAGCCAGAGATGTATGGCAGCCAAGTGGAAGCCAAGATCGGTAGCATCATCCAAGGTGCAACCGCCGTCCGCTTCGACGCATCAGACCTGATGCCCGGCGAAGTTGGCGCAGGCAGCTTCTGGAAGCTCGGCACTGACTATGTGACCGGCAAACTCACCCTCGATCAGTTCGCTGACGAAGTAGACAAGAGCTGGCCAAAGAAGTAAAAACATAACTACTTACGTAGATGTTTATATGGTTGATTAAATAGTTGGTTGGTTGGTTGATTTACGAATCATAAGTCACGAGTTGTCAATTAACCAATTAACCAACTGAGCACAGCGTTGGGCGACTCATCAGAGTCGCCCAATTCATATCCCCCTATTCCTATGAGCACAACTAGCAGCTATGGGTTTCAGCCCACTCGATTTTTGACCGCGCTAATCATGCTGGCGATCGTTATCGCCGCACTCTACATCGGTTTCGATTTGCTGAGAGCGCAGGCCGTGCCCGAACGCACCGACGCACTCGCAAAATTCGCCCAAAGCATATTTGATAACGCAACCCCGGCTGGCAAGCTCATCAATGGCATTTTTGCCATTTTGTTAGGGGTAGGCGGTATGGCGGCGCTCTTTTGGGCCGCCAATGGGGTGGTTGAGGAATTGCCCGAAACCCCCAAACGCTGGTTACTGCCCTACGTCTTTGTTGGGCCGATGGCAGTCCTGTTAATCTTTCTTTACATCATCCCAACCATCCGCACTGTATTGCTTAGTTTTTATGACCGCGATGGCGAAATTTTTGTCGGTCTGCAAAATTATATTGATACCTTCACAGTGCCAGACATGTGGGATTCATTCCGCAATACCATTTTGTGGATCGTGCTTGGCACGTTCTTTTGCGTCTCACTAGGGCTGCTGATTGCCACATTGGCAGATCGCAGCAAATTCGAGACCGTCGCCCGTGCTATTGTGTTTATGCCGATGGCCATTTCTTTCGTCGGCGCAGCCGTCATCTTTCGCTTCATTTACTATTACGCACCAGAGGGTTCAAACCAAATCGGCTTACTCAATGCCATTGTCACCACATTTGGCAGGCAACCACAAGCTTGGCTGCAATATAACCAGCCTTGGAACAACTTATGGCTCATCATCGTGGTAATTTGGATGCAAACCGGCTTTTGTATGGTGATTTTCTCGGCAGCCCTAAAAGGAGTGCCAGAAGAGTTGCTTGAAGCTGGACGAATTGATGGCGCCACTGAAGTGCGCATCTTCTTTAACATTTTGCTGCCCTATATTTGGGGTACTATCGTCACCGTTACAACCACCATCATTATTTTCATGCTCAAGATTTTCGATTTAGTCATGGGTATGACCGGTGGACAATTTAGCACTGAGGTGATCGGAACACAGTTTTACCGCCAGCTTTTCGCCAACCGCAATATCGGCTGGGGCGCGGCAATTGCCACCCTTTTGCTCATCGCGGTTATTCCAGTCATGGCCTATAACCTTCGTCAGTTGGCTCAAAATCGCAAATAAATCAGGAGCAACATGAAATCTTATTCACGCAACAAACGCACTTCGAGTTTGATCGTCAACATCTCGTTAGCACTCATTTGCTTCCTATGGATTTTGCCGACAATTGGGTTGCTGGTGTCCTCATTCCGTACCAGTCGTGCCATTGCCGAAAGCGGCTGGTGGTATATATTACCTCATCAGGCATGGGTAAAAATAAGCGAAATGCCTGCGCCAACTGGCACAGACCCCGATAAACCTATCACCATTGAAGGTGTCACCGCTACCTTCGAGCAGTTTCGGGCTGGTGTCGAGTCTAACGGCAAACGTTTGAAATGGGAGGGCAACCGTCGCCTCGGTACCGTTTTTGTCGAGGAACAACGCTGGACGATGGACACTCGCTTCACAATCGACAACTATCGCGCCGTGATCTTGGGCGATCAATTTCAAGAAAAGCAAGAAGACGGCACATTACGCCAAATTCAAGGCAACGACATCGGTCCTTCGATGATTAACACTGCCGTCGTCGCCATTCCATCCACCATTTTGCCCATCCTCATCGCTGCCTTTGCCGCCTATGCCTTCTCATGGATGAATTTCATCGGACGCAAAATTTTGTTTGTCGCCGTCGTCGCGTTGTTGGTTGTGCCGCTACAAGTAGCCATGGTTCCCATTTTGCGCGACTTCGCTAGGCTCGAAATCAACGGATCGTATCTGGCGGTATGGTTGGCCCACGTCACCTTTGGCTTGCCACTCGCCACTTATTTGCTCTACAACTACATTTCGCAGCTCCCGCGTGAAACGATGGAAGCAGCCTATATCGACGGGGCATCACATTTCACTACCTTTACCCGTTTAGTGCTGCCACTCAGCGTGCCAGCATTGGCCTCGTTCGCCATCTTCCAATTCATTTGGGTATGGAATGACTTCCTTGTCAGCCTCATTTTCCTTGGCCCTAGCGGTAACCTGCGTGTTATGACCGCCCGCCTCACCGATATGATTGGCTCACGTGGGCAAGATTGGCATTACCTAACGGCAGGGGCCTTTATCACCATGCTTGTGCCACTCATCGTGTTCTTTTCTATGCAACGTTATTTCATTCGCGGCCTCTTAGCAGGCAGCGTCAAAGGCTAATACAATTACGAATTACAAATTACGAATTACGAATTTGGGGGCTTGCGATCTCATTCGTAATTCGTAATTCAATTATGTATCGCCCACACTACCACTTTACCGCACCCAAGGGCTGGCTCAATGACCCCAATGGCTTGATTCAGCACAATGGCGTGTATCATCTGTTTTACCAGCATAACCCTTACAGCAGTGTATGGGCCAATATGCACTGGGGACACGCCACCAGCCATGATCTAGTCCACTGGCGACATCAACCCATTGCGCTCGCCCCCTCAGACGACAAAAGCGCCTATGATGCTGGCGGGGTGTTTAGCGGGTGCTGTGTGATCGCCGATGATGGCACACCCACCATTATTTATACCGGGGTAGCTGCGCCCAACTATACACCTCAAGTACCCGCTTTGGCCTTCGGCGATGCCAATTTGCAAACATGGCACAAATATCCACTTAACCCCGTTATCCCCCCCCCCAACCATCTCAATATTGTTGGGTTTCGCGATCACACTGTGTGGAAAGAAAATGAGCAATGGCATCAATTAATCGGCAGCGGCATTCGTGGGCAAGGTGGCTGTGTTTTTCATTACACTTCGGCCAATTTGCTTAAATGGGATTACGTTGGCATTGCATTGCAAAGCAATGATTTGCCAAACGCCGGTCACAATAGCGGCACAATGTGGGAATGCCCCGATTTTTTTAGCCTGCCCCACCCCAACCAAGCTCCCAGCATGATTTTATGTATTTCGCCCATTCCGCTCAATCAAGTACATTACGTTTTGGGTGAATGGCGCAATAATCGGCTCACACCCCATGCCCAAGGCATACTCGACTATGGCACAGCCATGTGGGCACCACAATCGTTTGCAGCACAAGATGGGCGACGCATCATGTTTGGCTGGTTGCGCGAATCACGCCCCAACCACGAACAAAGCATCGACACTTGGAATAGCGTGATGACTTTGCCACGTGTATTGTCACTTTCTACCGATGGCAAAAAAATTATGAGCCAACCCGCAACCGAAGTTGAGCAATTGCGCGGCGAAGTCTATCAATCCGCACCACAAGCCATTCACTACCAACAGCCAGTCACTTTGCCCGTGCAATCAAATTGCTGCGAAATCAATCTTGAAATTGACCCCGCTGACGCTGGGCAACTTATGGTGACAATTTGTCATTCGCCAAACAAAGAAGAACGAACTACTGTGATCTATGACCATGTGCATCAAAGTTTATGGTTAGACACAACCCATTCACGCCAAAATAGTGCCAGTGGGCAAGCCAATGCAGCGCCAATGCTTTTAGTGCAAGGCGAGGCATTGAAATTGCGTATTTTTATCGATGTTTCGGTGGTCGAGGTGTATACGAACCAAGGCACGTGTTTAAGTGGGCGTATTTACCCGCTACGTGAAGACAGCAAAAATATTACAATTCATTGCAACCGAGGGTCTATTTTTCTACAAAAATGTGAAATATGGTCAATGAAAAATACAGTGGGAGAATCACCAACAAATGATGACGTTTCCAAATAATTTCACATGGGGTGTTGCCACCTCATCGTATCAGATCGAAGGGGCAGTGAATGAAGACGGGCGTGGGCAAAGTATCTGGGATGATTTTTGTGACACCCCCGGCAAAATTATTGATGGCAGCAGCGGCGCTGCGGCCTGCGATCATTATCATCTTTGGCAAGATGATATTAAGCTGATCAAATCACTCAACGCCAATGCCTACCGATTTAGCATTGCGTGGCCTCGTGTGTTGCCCGATGGCACAGGCCGTGTCGAGCGGCGCGGGCTGGATTTTTATGACAAGTTGGTAGATGGCTTGCTCGAAGCTGGCATCGAGCCATATGCCACGCTTTATCATTGGGATCTGCCCAGCGCTCTACAGTATCGCGGCGGCTGGGCTAACCGTGATATCGCAGAATGGTTTGCGGATTATGCGTCGCTCATGGCCCGCACATTAGGGGATCGCGTCACCCAATGGATGACGATTAACGAGCCTTGGTGTGTGTCGTTCCTCAGCCACGAAATCGGCGAACATGCGCCCGGTCTGCGTAATGGCAAATTAGCCCGTCAAGCCGCGCACCATACCTTGTTGGCACACGGGCGCGCCATGCAAGCGGTGCGGGCCTGCGCCAGCCAGCCAGCTAAAGTTGGCATTGTGCTCAACTACGAGCCGTGCTTGCCCTTCGATGCCAACAACCCCGACGATATCGAAGCAGCACGATTGGCCGATGTGCAAGATCCGTTTCATGGCTGGTTCACTTGTCCAGTCTTTCATAGCTACTATTCACCTGAATTAATGGCCCAAAGCGGCACGGATGCCCCAAATATTCAACCCGGCGACATGGCGTTAATCGCCCAACACAACGACTTTTTAGGCATTAACAACTATACCGTCGGGCGATATCGTTTGCAAAACGGCCAGCCAGTACGTGTGCGAAACCAATCAGCCGAACACACTTTGATGGATTGGGAAGTGGCCCCAGAGGGGCTTCATAGCTTATTAATGCGCCTGCATCAAGAAACACGTGGCAAAGTGCCAATGTATGTGACTGAAAACGGGTCGTCATTTGCCGATCAATTGGTTAGCACCGATGGCACATCACGCATTCACGATGAACGCCGAGCCGCATATTTGTTGGGGCATGTCGAAGCCACACACCAAGCCATTCAAAAAGGGGTCGATGTGCGTGGTTATTTTGCATGGTCGCTGATGGATAATTTTGAATGGGCGAAAGGCTATCAGCAATGGTTTGGCATTGTACACGTTGATTATGCGACTCAAAAACGCACTATCAAAGATAGCGGATGGGCATTTAAAAAACTGGCGAGCCGTGATTAATGATGCAATTAAACGCTTATCTTGACACATTCTGGGATTTAGTCACCCGTGAAAATAGGGTAGATACAGGCACGCTTATTGGTGTGCCTCGACCTTATTTTATTCCAGCTGCCGACCCCAGCAACTCTATATTCCAAGAAATGTATTATTGGGACAGTTATTTTATCGCCTTAGGGGTAATCGACACCCGTCATGAGCAACGAGTGATCGATATGGCTGAAAATATGGCTTATCTGATTGAGCGTTTTGGGTTTGTGCCCAATGGCACGCGCTATTATTTCACTTCACGCAGTCAACCGCCATTTTTTACACACCTTGTACGTTTAGCCCATGCCATTGTCAAAAAAAATGTGCCTCATAATGAAACCGCTTTCTTAAAACGAATGCTGGCTGCGGCCATTCGTAAACATGATGGTTTTTGGATGAATGAAATACTGCCGCCCAAATATCGACGGATTGTTGAAATAGGGGATTTAGGGGTTAAACACCCTATTTCCTTAAATCGCTATACCGATGTGAATGCCTTGCATATCATGGCATCGTGCAAAAGCGGCTGGGATCACTCGGCACGTTGTGGCGGTGATATAGCAGGCAGCGAAGCTGGGCATTGGCTCGATTATGTGCCGATATGTGTGAATAGCATTTTATATGTCGTTGAAAAAAACATCGCTGAAATGGCGGCGATATTAGGCGGTATCGCATTAAGTGAAGATTGGCGAGAAATAGCCCAAGCCCGTGCCCAAACGATGCAAGATTTTTTTTGGCACGAAGATCATGGCTTTTTTTATGCCTCGTTGGCTGGCTTTTACCCACTATGGGCAGGTTGGGCTACCCAAGCCCAAGCCAATGACATCGTTAAACGCTGGTTGCCACAATTTTTAGCCGAGGGCGGCCTGATCACGTCTCTATTGACCTGCAACAATCATCAATGGGCCACCCCAAACGGCTGGGCACCATTACAATGGTTAGTCACTGAAGGGTTAGATCGCTATGGCTATGCGGATGAAGCAAACGATATTCGGCAAAGTTGGTGTCGCATCTGTGAAAATGGCTTTAAACGAGACCATACGTTGCTCGAAAAGTACAACGTCATTAAACCAAATACCCCGCCCGCCCATGGTGTTTATGGCACAGTCAAAGGGTTTGGTTGGACAAACGGCGTTTATATCAATTTCAAAAAGCGATTATCTGTTTTAAACACAACATCAGGTATCAATAGCATCTATGGCAAAAATTAATCATCAAACAGCACAAGCAAATGCAGCGACTTGGCAGTATCCACAAGTGCCTGTCACCGAATATAGATCTGATGCCTCGGCTGACATCACGAAACAAATATTAGTGGGAAAAGCCGATGGTGCAAAAGATTTTATCGTGCGTTATTTCACGGTGCCGCCCGGCGGCAAAACGGCCTATGACCAACACCCTCATCAACATGGGGTGGTCATTGTACAAGGCAAAGGTCGCGTAATGCTCAATGACACATGGCACGAGCTTAATACCGGCGATTCCATTTTTACAGATAGCAACGAAATTCACCAATTTGAAGCAGTTGGCAATGAACCCCTAGGGTTTATTTGTGTTATTCCAACATGGGCAGAATTGTAAATGAAACATGAAATTCTTGAGCGCATTGCATCAAAGACAGGCGCAGACACACAATGCCCAACGTGGCAACAATTTGTAACCCGACTCAACCAACATTATCCAACCCTCTATCAACATTTACATGCGTTATATGGAGCCAACCCTGATTTCCCATGGCAACTTGAGTCAATTCTTGTAACAGCAGCCAAAATGTGGCTGGCCCGCCCGACAGCACTAAAATTATTCGATGCCCAGCGCGAACAAAACCCAGCCTGGTTTCATTCACAACAACACCTTGGGGGGGTATGTTATGTCGATCTTTTTGCTGGCGATTTAAGCGGTATTTACGCAAAAATCCCCTATTTCAAAGAATTAGGCCTGACATATTTGCATCTGATGCCATTGTTTAACACGCCAAAAGACAACAGCGACGGCGGCTATGCCGTAAGCAGCTACCGTGAAGTCTACCCAGACCTCGGTAATATGTCACAACTGATGGCTTTGTCCGATGCATTACGTACCAACGGGATCGCTTTGTGCCTCGATTTTATTTTTAACCACACCAGCAACGAACATATCTGGGCGCAAAAAGCACTGTCTGGCGATCCACATTACCACGATTTTTACCTCATTTTCCCCGATCGCACCCTGCCCGACCAATATGAACGCACCCTGCGCGAAATTTTCCCCGATGAACACCCGGGTGCATTTTCGCCGCTGCCATATATCAGTAGTCAGACGTCAGAAACCAGCAGCCGAAATTTAAAATCACAAGAATGGATTTGGACAACATTTCATACTTTTCAATGGGATTTAAATTACGCTAACCCAGCTGTTTTTAATGCCATGTCAGAAGAAATGCTATTCATCGCCAATATCGGGGTCGAGATTTTGCGTATGGATGCAGTGGCTTTTATTTGGAAACAAATGGGCACGACCTGTGAAAATTTACCTCAAGCCCATACCCTTATCCAAGCCTTCAATACGATGTGTCGCATCGCGGCGCCATCGTTGCTGTTTAAATCTGAGGCCATTGTGCACCCCGACGATGTAGTGAAATACATCTCGGCGGGTGAATGTCAACTGAGTTACAACCCATTGCTGATGGCCTTATTATGGGAATCATTGGCAACCCGCCAAGTGCGTTTATTACGCAAATCGTTAGAAAAGGGGCGCTTTAATTTGCCAGCCGAGGCGGCATGGGTTAATTATGTGCGCTGTCATGATGATATCGGCTGGACTTTTAGCGACGAAGATGCGGCCGAACTCGGCATCAATGGTTACGATCATCGCCGTTTTCTGAATTCATTTTACACCTCACGGTTTCCGGGTAGCTTTGCCCAAGGCTTGCCATTTCAAGAAAACCCCAAGACCGGCGATTGTCGAATTTCGGGGATGTGTGCTTCATTAACTGGCCTTGAGCAACCCGCCAAACATCTCACCCATCAGCACGCCATCCGCCGTATTGTGTTATTGCATGGCATGGCCTTGGCTTTTGGCGGCATTCCACTCATTTATTTGGGGGATGAAGTTGGCACGCTCAACGATTATGGCTTTGCCGCAGACCCGCACAAAAAGCACGATAGCCGCTGGGTGCATCGCCCCAAAGCCGACATCAAGGCTTATAGCCAACGCAGTGACATTGACACGTCGGCAGGAGCAATTTATCAGGCCTTAAGCTATCTCGTCCAACTTCGCAAAAACACCCCCGCATTTGGCGGCAATCAACGCCATTTGGTTGATACCAACAACGACCATGTGTTGGCTTTTGAACGCAAACACGAAAATGCCAAAGTCTTAGTCATCGCCAACTTTAGCGAACACACACCAACCGTGTGGCTGCATAGGCAACCCCTGCCCAACTTCGCCCGCGATATCATTAGTGGTGATTTGGTCGATTTGACACAATCACTTGTTATAAAACCTTATCAGATGATGTGGCTGACTAACGTCCAATAAACAAGGGAAATTAAAACAAATTTTCGCCGAACTCACTATCACTTTGTGTTTGGGGAAGGCAAAGCCTTCCCCAAACACAAAGTGATAGTGAGTTCGGCATTACGTCTTTTAGGGGCACACCCCACTATTGAGAAGATACAACTTAATCTTAAAAATACCCATACGCCAACCACCCCCCATCAACATACAACGATTGGCCGGTGATGAAACTCGATTTGTCGGACAACAAAAACGAAACCGCATCAGACACATCGCCCGGTTTGCACAAGCGCCCCAGCGGTATGCGCTTCTCAATGGCCTCACGGCTGACATTACCCGCGGCGATATTGCGCAAGGTCATTTCAGTCTCGACATAAGCCGGGCCAACAGCATTGACACGAATTTGATGCTGCGCCCATTCAATTGCCAGCACCTTGGTCAACATAGCAACCCCAGCCTTGGCCGCGCAATATGAGGCACGGCGCGGAAAAGCAGCCTCGGCATTAGTCGATGAAATAAACACCAATGTCCCGCCCGTGCCTTGCGCCACCAATTGTTGCCCAACCGCCTGCGCCGCAAAAAATGCGCCATTTAGTTGAATGTCGATCATACGTTGCCAATCGTCGGCACTGCAAACCAGCGAGTCAACCGGTTTGCTAATGCCAGCACAATTGACCAAGCCATCGACCCGCCCAAAAGCAGCGACAGCAGCCTGTATCATGGCCACACAATCGCTTTGGCTAGCAATATCAACAGCACACGCGGCAGCCAAATGGCCCTGAGCCGCCAGCGTTTGCACCGTTTGTTGGGCGGCATCCAGCCGCAAATCGGCCACCAATACCTTATAATCTTCATTCGCCAAAGCCGCGCAAACACTTTTGCCAATACCCGACCCGCCTCCAGTCACGATGATAGATTTTTGCATGACTTTATTTTAGGGCGCCGCGCAGCACCCGCAACCAATTGCCACCCATAATATTCTCAATATCAAAGGCACTATAGCCATGTTGGCTAAGCATATCGCCAATTTTGTGCAAATCACGAATGCTATCTAATTCATCAGGAATCGCCGTACGACCAAACCCGCCGTCAAAATCGCTACCAATACCAACATGGTTGGCATTGCCAGTCAGTTGGCAAACATGATCAACACAACGCAAAACATGATCAAGCGTAACCTCATGTTTTTTGCCACGATTCCAATCATATTTCAAAAATGCATTAAACAACACCACCCCCATCACACCACCGCGTTCAGCCAAAATCTCGATAGCACGGTCGGGCAAATGTCGATCAGTCGGGGTAATTTTTTGCGGGTTGCTGTGGCTGGCAATAATGTGCTTGCCTTCAAAATGCTCAAGTGCTTGAAAAACGGCTTTTTCGGCCATGTGACTCAGATCGAGAATCGTGCCATATTGCGCCATCATGTCTAACAATTCAAACCCAATTTTTGTCAACCCGCCCGGTGCACGTGTGCCGCCCGAATAACGGGTTTCACTCCACGCCAACCCTACAATACGAATACCACGCTCAACCCAACGCTCAAGCTCTTTGGGTTCACGAATCGGGTCGGCTCCTTCCATCAGTGGCACAAGGCCAATTTGGCGACGAATAGGTTTAATAGCGGTGGAATCAGGATGCCATTGCGCAACCACTTCTTCTAAATCTTTGCGCGTCGTCACCAACCGAATACGCGGCTCTTGATCAGCCAAGCGATAATAATAATCGAGCTGTGCCATACCTTGGGCGTGGGCCTCGGCGACATCACGATAGGTAGTGGTATAGCCTTTGTCTGAAGCAGCCATGCCGCTCTTGGCTGGCTCAACAAAAATAGTGCCAAATGCCAAGCCAACATGCCCACGCATCATGTCGGGATAGCCAACCGTACATTCACCATTCACCTTTTCAGGCATCTGGCCTTCTTCTAGTTTGCGCGTCGTAGTCACACCATGTCGATAATCACGTTTGAAATTTTGGGCGTTATAGGCAAGATCGAGATGGGCATCAATAATGAGTGGGGTCATAAATAATTGTTAGGGAGTAGTCAATAGGCAAATTGATTTTGCGTAAAATATTATATTTATTGTTAAGCCTCAAATACTGACTACTGGCTTCGAAATATAAGATTGTGTTGTCGACAGATTAGCATGACCCAACCACTCACGCACACGACGTGGGTCTTCGCCGCTATTTACCATATGCGATGCGCGTGAATGACGCAGGGTGTGTGGCGTAACCAGACTCGTAATTTTTGCAGTTTGGGCGTGATGTTTAATCATCATCCATACCGCTTGACGAGTTAGCCCAACCCCCATCGGGTTAAGGAAAACGCTATCTGAAGGTTTGCTGCCAATTAATTCATTACGCCCATTCGCCAAATAGTTGGCAATATGATCCACGGTTTGGGCGGTTAATGGCACATGGCGCTGCAATTTGCCACGTCCACGACAAAATACCAGCTTATTCTCCAAGTCTAATTCGCTCAACTTGAGCCGAATGACTTCAGAGACACGCATTCCTGTGCTATATAAAACCGACAACAAGGCCTGATCACGCAAAGCGCGTGGCTGACCAGCAGCGCCAGCCGAAGCGATCAAATGAGCCACTTCAGTTTGTGTTAACAAATGTGGGGGCTGTTTGGTCAATTTTGGTGAGGCCAAACGCTGGGCTGGGTTTGTTTTGGTATAGCCGCTGTCCACCAACCAGCGAAAAAAAGTTTTAACTGCGGCTAGTTTTCGTGCAATGGTTGCATTTGAATAACCTTTTACTGTCATTTGTATGATATACGATTCAAGGTTTTCAATTGTCA
This sequence comes from Chloroflexota bacterium, assembly GCA_018969115.1. Lineage (GTDB taxonomy): Bacteria > Chloroflexota > Anaerolineae > J036 > Brachytrichaceae > AQU-03. Next base: position 13,349 of record JAGWYZ010000059.1, read on the forward strand.
CAGCGGCCCACGCACCCTCGCCAATGACAGTTTGCAGTAAATGATCGACCAATTGCGCCAAATCATTTTTATAAGCATGCAAAGTATTCATCGACGATGTTTCACGCGATTTTACTTCGACCAGAAAAGTCTCAATAGCGGGTTGCCATTCCATACGTCAAATGATTATACAGTGATGACAACCCACTTTCCATAACTGGAGGGGTCTCAGGAGCACCATCAGGAATGCCGTCAAGATGACGGCATTCCTAAGCTGTTCTAGCAATACATGCCTCGATAAACGCCTTAAATAAAGGATGCGGGCGATTAGGTCGGCTCTTAAATTCAGGGTGAAATTGGCTGCCCAACATAAACGGATGATCTCGAAATTCGCTGATCTCTATCAGATGGTTATCAGGAGAAACCCCGCTAAAAATCATGCCAGCATCGCTAAGTTGTTTGCGATATTGATTGTTGAACTCATAACGATGACGATGACGCTCGTAAATAGTAAATGCCTGCCCCTTTGCCACTGCCTCAGCCGATTCGGCCTCGGCGGCGGCATAAGCGTGATAAGCCTTCGTATTTGGGGTCAATTTACATGGATATGCACCCAAACGCATCGTGCCACCCATATCGCTAATGTCGCGTTGATCTGGCATCAGGTCAATGATCGGATGGGCAGTCGCAGGGTCAAATTCAGTGCTATTCACCTCATCAGTGTGCAACACATGCCTCGCAAATTCAATACACATAATTTGCATCCCCAAACACAAGCCAAGATACGGCACTTTATGCTCACGCGCATAATGAGCCGTCTTGACTTTACCCTCAATACCGCGCTCGCCAAAACCGCCCGGCACCACAATGCCCTGAGCCGCCTTCACCCGTGCCATTAGCTCGCCATTCTTGTCACGCTCCAATTGTTCGCTATTGATCCAGTCAATCTTAACGTCACGATCACACGCCACACCCGCATGATAAAGCGACTCACGCACACTAAAATAAGCATCGGGTAAATCAGCATATTTGCCAACAATGGCAATCTTAATTTCGGGTTTGGGACGCTGCACCGCCAGCATCATGGTTTTCCAAGCGCTCAAATCGGCTGTGCAGCTATGCGCAATCCCCATACGCTCGCAAATCAAATCACCAAAACCCAACTGCTCGAGCAACACCGGCACTTCATATAGGCTTTTGACTGTTGGCATGGGAATCACAGCACGTGGTTCGACATCGCAAAACAGGGCCAATTTATTACGTACATCATCATCTACCGGCAAATCGCTGCGAGCAATGATGGCATCGGGCTGAATACCAGCTCCACGCAGGTCACGCACGCTGTGCTGCGACGGCTTGGTTTTTTGTTCACCGGTCGCGCCAATCATGGGCAAAAAGGTAACATGCACATACATGGTGTTCTCGCGACCAACATCACGACGCATTTGGCGAATAGCTTCAAGAAATGGCATGGCTTCGATATCGCCGACCGTGCCACCCACTTCACAAATAATCACATCGGCATTGGTTTTGGCAACCAAAGCAATACGGCGTTTGATCTCGCTGGTAACATGGGGGATAACTTGAATGGTTTTGCCAAGGTAATCGCCGCGCCGCTCTTTTTGCAGCACTTCGTTATACACTTGCCCGGTGGTAAAGTTGCTGGCGCGGGTCAAGTTTTCATCGGTAAACCGCTCATAATGTCCTAAGTCAAGGTCAGTTTCTGCACCGTCTTCGGTAACAAATACTTCGCCATGTTGATAGGGCGACATCGTGCCGGGGTCTACATTGAGATAAGGGTCGAGTTTTTGAATGGCAACGCGCAAACCACGCGCTTTTAGCACGCGGCCCATCGCCGCTGCTGTTACACCTTTGCCAACCGAGCTTACAACACCACCCGTGAGGAAGATAAATTTTTTCACGGGATTTTATTGTAACCGCTTTATACAAGGCAATTACAATATCCCAAATAAGCAAGGAATACGCACACTAACCTGACAAGGTTCCATTAAAAAGATATATGCAGATTTAACTATACCCTTCACTGCAATAGGCAGTGAAGGGTGTAGTTAAATCTGCAAAAACGTGTTTGGGGTTGCGAGTGTGAAATGATCAAGCTAAGCTCGACTCTCGTTTACCATGCCGCCACCCGAAGATTTAGACGCAGTGTAAAGCTATTTAGAAGTGCAACTCACCGCCACTGATTCGCAAGGCCTAGCCCAAACCATCACACGCACGCTGCAACCGCAACGGGTCGAGATCACCCTCGCCACCCAACCCAGTGGCCTCAGCCTGCTGCTCAACAGCCGTGTCATTACCACCCCGCACACATTTACATCGTGGGCCAATTACAGCCTCAGCCTGCGTGCGCCCGACACCCAATTTACCAATAGCCAAACCGCCATTTTTGCGCGTTGGGCCAATGGGGCCGCCAACACCCACGTGTTTAACACCCCCACCCAAGACGCTACCTTAACGGCCCACTATGCACTTTTGCCCCAAACGCTTGATAAGAGGGTGTGGCTGGCGGTACTGCGTGAGCGTTAAAGATATTTATGAATCAGGGTGCTTGAAGAAACCCGATGAATTCGTGAATAGATATAGCTATTGTTTGCAAATTAGACGTGGTATATGTCCGCTTTTCCTTATTCTGTCAAAGCAAATGATAATATTCTTTAATTTTTGTCGCCATGAGTTTTCGCCTTAAAATCAAAAAATCATAATAGTCATCTATATTCATTTGTTGAATTTCTGTCGGCACGCAGTTCATTTTTAAGTTGTCAAGAAGTTGTTCCCCGGTTGCGATTCCGCTTACTTTTTGATTGTTATTAAGCATTTGTAACTTTATAACTTCAAAGTAGTCTTTTGGTGGCTTATTTCCAACTTTAATATTAATCTCAGACTGCATATAAACGTAGTTTGCAATCTGGTTATATTTACCTCTGTCCAAACCATTCTTTTTCAAATAATCTTTTGGAAACAAATGATGTATATCTCCTTGCAATGTAATTAAGTCTCCAACTAAAACATCTTTTGATAAAAATCCTTTGTCATTGGCTTTTACTTGTGCAGCTAAAAAAACATGGAAATAAGGGCTACTGGCAACAGAAGTATCTAAACTCTGGGGCAATGAAGCGTTCCAAAATGCGTCTGAAAGTTCGCCTTCTTCTTTTTCTTTGAGATATTCATCAAACGGTTTTTGGGAAATTTGTTTAACGTCAAAGTCAAAAACGCTTTCGGGTGAACCTGAATAACGACTTGTCAAAATCGAGTAAACTAACCAACGTCTTACATAATTTTCAATAGCAACCGAATTAACGCCTAATTCTTTTAGTTTCAAATAAACTATATAAGCAAAATTAATTGCGTTTTGTGAACGGATAAGTTTTGGCGAAATAAATCCTGCCGATTTAATTATCATCAAAAAGCGTTTAAAATTTGTTTCGTTGATGAAATTATTAACGCCAGTTTTAAGTCTTGCAAATGATGATTCAGCAATACTGGCTTCGTAAGTGCGTGTTTCAAAATTTCTACCCGAAAGCAAACTCACTAAATCTGAAAGTCGTCCTCGATTGAACTGCGTTGTAAACGCAACACGTATTAAATCGTTATAGTCAGGGTCATATAAATCTTCGTTCTCTGTTTTTAGCCATTGCATTTTTTGAAAAAACTCGGTTTTCGCAAAAATCTTGTCATTATCTACAATATGCTTATGAAATTCAGGGGCAACGGCCAAATGACAAAAGTAATCAATTGCTTTTCGTAATTCATTTCCGTCATATTCTGTATTTGATGCAATTTTGCTCATCACAAAATCAGCTTGGCTGAGCACAACGCCTTTTGAGTTAATACGAATAAAAATCTCAGTGACAGTTTCTATATCTAAATCTGCCGACAATTCAATCATACCAATTTGTTTTTTAGGAATATTTACCAAATTTGAAAAAGCATTGCGAACTTGTTTTTTATCGGCGTTCGGATTAAGTTCAAAATATTGGTCAGCTATGTCAAAAAGGTCTCCGTTAATTGCTTCTGAAATATCAGGAAGCCAAGTTTTATCTTTTAATATTGCTGGATTTTGAACTTCAAATCTTTCGTCAATAGGATGGAAGGCTATTTTTATTTTTATACTTTCGTAAGTTTTATTGATTACATATTGTCCAAGAATTGCAGCTGCCAAAGCCGTAATGCGCTGTTGACCATCAATAAGTATCTTTTTACCTTCACTTAAACTACCATCTTTAAGTCGCACGCTAGGATTTCTCCAAGCAATCACATACCCAATTGGATAACCTTGATATAAACTATCCATCAAATCGCGAACTTTTGAACTGTCCCAAACGAACGGTCTTTGAATTTCAGGTATTGCAATTTCGCCCGAGGTTACCAAAGCTAACAGCGTCTCAATTAATTGCTGGTTTACTGCGTATTTCTGCATAATTCTTTATCGTAATTTCAATATTTGTGGTATCGCCCAAAGTGACGCATAACGTTTCTCGGCTTGGCATAGTCAGATATCTTGGTCATTACTGTTCATATAAGGCCAAACAACCATATCTTTTCTAAGTCATCCGTTTAGTATAGCGGATATCGATCCAAATATAAGAGAGGTAACAATACATTTATCGATATATTATTTACGAAAAAAGTTAAGGGGTTGAACCTTTAGCCGGTTAGTTACCAGCTAAAGCCTTGGCATCCTAGTTCTCTTTCCTACCAAAATCAGGGGCACGAAATATATTTTGGAGTAAAAAGCAAAAGTTGGTGAAAGTATCGTAAGGTTTCCTACGATGTAAATCGTGACTTACCTCAACATTGCAAAAAAATTTGGGCGAGCCGTCGTTACAAATGATTTTGCTGCGACCCACGCCTTGCTGACAAAAGACGCACAACAACTTCATTGAAATAATGGCGAATGTATTGGCAACGGCAATGCGCTAAGAGAGTGTTTCTTAAATTAAATTTCACTTTTTTGTCAGCTGAAATTACGTGGTTTTATCAAATCAGAGAGCATATTTAGACAAAACGAATGCTGAGATAGTGATTTCGGCGAAAAATTGTTTTAAGAAACACTGTCTAAAGAAAAAACAGCCTCATCGGCAAATGAAACAAAGGTCGCATATATATCGTATGATATCGGCGGCTCTATTTGCCCATAGCCTAAATTTGTGCCCTCAGCACGGGGATTAAAATCCTGCGCTGGGTACACAAAGACCACCTTTACGGTCTAAATTCTTTGCCTGCGAAGGCAGGCTTTGTATGCCCAGCGCGCCATTTCTAATGGCAGCGGTATCTTGAGCCGTTTTTTACCAACATAGGCGATACAATAACGCCATGACACAAATCGCCCCCATCAAACCAAAAGTTTCTTTTGATGTGCTCAAAAAAATCGACATTCGCGTCGGCACCATCGAACGGGTTGAGGACATGCTAAACTCAGAAAAGATGCTGCGCCTGATTGTTGATTTTGGCGATCACAAACGCAATATTTTGGTTGGTATGAAACAAGAGCGTCAAGACCCCAAAGAGATTGCAGGCAAACAAGCCTTGTTTGTGCTCAATTTGCCCCACAAAAAAATTATGGGCGAGGTTTCAGAGGGCATGTTGTTTGACATCGGGTATGCCGATGGCCTCATACCGGTCTTAGCCATGCCCGAACGCGCAGTGCCTAACGGAACCCGTGCTGGTTAATTTTTTTCGAGTATATTAAACATGAAAACACCCCTTCGCATTGCCATTGGCTCTATTTTTCAAGAGACCAACACCTTTTTGGCGGCCCGTACTACGCTTGATCTTTGGCGCAATACGTTTATTTATGAACGAGGCGATGTGTTTAAATTGCGCGACAGCGACTCTGAAATCGCTGGCATCTTGGCAGCGCTGGCGCAATGTGGGCAGCCAGTGCAAGTTGTGCCATTGCTGGCAGCGCGGTGCGTGTCTGGCCCCATCAACAGCGCCGAATGTTACAACACGCTCAAAAGCCTATTGCTCACGCCCTTGCGTGAGGCCATGCATGATGGCGGGGTTGATGGCATCATTTTGCCGATGCACGGCTCGATGGTGGCCGAGGGGGTGGAAGATGTGGAAGGTGATTTGATCATGGCGGTGCGCCACATTGTTGGGCCAACGGTGCCGATTGTCGCCACCTTTGATTTACATGCCCATTTCACCCAAACGATGGTCAGTCATGCCACCGCCCTGCTGGCATTTGAACATTACCCGCACGACGATTGCTATCAAACCGGCGAAAAAGCGGTCAAATTGTTATTGCCAGCCATTACAGGCCACACCCGCCCCAGCATGGCTTTTGCCAAAGTGCCCATTTTGTGTGGCGGCGGCAATGGCCGCACCTCGGGCGATTGGCACGCCACAAACTGCCCAATGGCCTACTTGACTGCCGCCGCGCGTGAATTGGAAAAGCAAACGGGGGTGTTATCGGTGTCGATTTTGCATGTGCACCCTTACAACGATTTGCCCGAGATGGGCTGCGGCGCGTTGGTCATCACCGACAATGCCCCCGATCTTGCTAAGCAAGAAGCCACCCGTTTGGCCTATGAAATTTGGGCACGACGGATTGAATTTGAACCGCGTTTGTATGCCGTTGCCGATGCAGTGCAACGTGGGCGTGGCATCAGTGGCGGCCCAATTTTGTTGGTCGATACCGCCGATTGTGTCGGCGGTGGCTCGGCTGGCGACAGCGTCAGCCTCTTGCGCACCCTCACCGAGTTGGGCGTAACCGAACCGACCATGTTAATGGTGGTTGACCCAGCCGCCGCCCAAGCTTGCGCCAAAGCAGGTATTGGTGGCGCAGTCAACACCGCGCTCGGGTATACGGTCGATGCCCAATGGGGTGCGCCAATGCAAGTATGCGGGGTGGTGCGGCATCTTTTTGATGGCGAATTTACCTATAGTGGTGGTATTTATGGCGGCACACGTGGGCAAATGGGCTTGTCTGCCGTCTTGCAAATTGGGCCATTTCAAATGCTCATTATGTCGCGCCCAACCTACGATTGGGCCGATGAGCAATATCGCTGCGCAGGTATGGATGTGCGACAAGCCAAATTTGTAGGGGTAAAAAACCCCATGAATTACAACATGGCCTACGCTGGGGTTGCAAAAGCCTCGTTTATTGTCGATACACCCGGCCCTACTCCCGCCACCACCCGCCATTTACCCTATCGCCATATGCAGCGGCCTTTCTTTCCAGTCGATGAGGTCA
>JAGWYZ010000335.1 GCA_018969115.1 Chloroflexota bacterium
GGCCAGTCGCTCCCCCATCGCTCCCACGGACGGGGGGGGCTGGTTGGGGCTGCATCAATCGAGCAAAACCGTCGTGCAACTGAGTGCCTTGTTTGGGGTCGATTCATTTGGCAGCGGGCTAATCACCCAAGCCTTTATCGTGTTGTGGCTCAATCGCCAATTTGGGGCCGATTCGGCGGCTTTGGGCACGTTGTTTTTTGGGGTGAATATTTTGTCGGGTTTCTCAGCGTTGGCTTCGGCGCGGCTCGCCAAACGTATTGGGTTGATTAATACGATGGTGTTTACCCATATTCCAGCCAATTTGTTGGTGTTGTTGGTGCCATTTATGCCAACACTTGGCATGGCAATGGTTGTGTTATTGGCGCGGGCCATGTTGCAACAAATGGATGTAGCACCGCGCCAAGCTTATGTCATGGCGGTGGTCAAACCCGATGAACGCTCGGCGGCGGCAGGTGTGACCAACCTCGGCAAAACCATCGGCGCGGCGCTTGCGCCGTCCATCGCTGGGCGCATAATGTCGATCCCGGGCTGGGGGGGTACGCCGTTTTTAGCTGCCGGTCTGGTTAAGATCCTTTACGATTTGGCGATTTATCGCGGTTTTCGGCGCTTGCGAGCGGAGGGTTAGGGTAAATAAATTTTCGTTCAGTGCTTAGGCATATGGTTTGCCGCACTTGGCTCAATAGCCTTGGGTCGGTTTTGGCTTATCTTCGGAGAGAATAGCCATGCTAGAAGGTGTGCAAGATTGCAACAAATGATATTTAGCAGGTTATTTATGGTATGTTTTGTGGCGGTTGTCGTACAATACATATGTTGCACGGTTTATGCAGCGAACAAGAAAACTGTAATCAAACTAAAATCCCTGCCTCATGAGAATAGTTGTAGACACCCCAGCGGTAATTGCAGTCGTTGCTGGTGAAGCTTAAAAGCCCCGACTTATTGAACTGACCCAAAATGCAGTAATCGTCGCGCCACCTTCAATTGACTGGGAAATAGGGAATGCGTTTTCAGCAATACTAAAGCGTGGACGAATTGAACTTGACCAAGCAATTGAAGCAATAGAGGTTTATCAAGAGATTGCCATTGAGATTGTAGAAATAGATTTGAAAGAAGCTGTTCGTTTGGCTGGCAAACACAAGATTTATGCCTATGATGCCTACATCATTCAGTGCGCAAAAGAATATGATTTGCCACCGATTTCCTTGGATAAGAATCTTATTGCTATTGCCCGACGGGAAGGCGTAAATGTTGTTGAGGTGGAATCATGATGGTGTATTCATACGCAGACGCAAGACAAAAACTGGCAGCAATCCTAGAACTGGCTTTAGCGAAAGGTCAAGTTAAATTACGAAACCGCAATGGACAGGTATTTGTGATTCGCCCAGAGCGGATTGCGAAGACTTCACCTTTTGATGTTCGCAGCGTAAAGCTAACGATAACCAAGTCTGACATTTTGAGCGCGGTTCGAGAGAGCCAAGAAAGATTTTAGTCGCTTCATTCGTTCTGCGTCGGGACCTAGATAGGGTGAACGCATCACAAAATTTAAGCTGAGGGTGGCATAAAATATATGGATGTTTTGTGAAACAAGCATAGACCCTTATATAAAAAGCCTAAGCAATCCACGGCGAGAGCATGGTCGCAAACATGAATTAAGAGTGATTATCAACATGGCTGTGATCGGCATCATCGCTGGAATGAATGATTGAGTAGGTGTTGCTCGATACTGCAATTTAAAAATAGAGTGGTTGCATAAGATTTTGGAGTTTGAGACGATCCCTTCGCATGACACGTTTCAACGGGTATTTTCCATATTAAAGCCTAATTTAATTCAAGAATCGTTTGTGAAGTGGGCACAATCGTTAAATAAAGTTAAAGCAGGAGAGGTTATTTCATTGGATGGAAAGAAGATGCGTGGTAGCCGAGACGATTGGCATGGACAAGTATCGATTGAAAGGGTGTGTGGTGGTGGCAGATGCCACAAATTGTCAATCGGAGAATACCAGAATTGTGATTGAGGGTGGCGGAGATTATGCATTCAATTTAAAGAAAAACCATCCAAAATTTTGCGATGAGATCGATAAGATGTGTGATTACGAATCAAAAACTGAATTTAACAAGGTAAAAAGCAAAACGCTTACAACACTAGAAAAAGGACATGGCCGAGTAGAAACACGGCACTATCGCTTAGTGACGGATGATGAATATATCAATTACTTCAATAATAAGGGAAAGTGGTGGAAACTCGCAGGAATTGGGATAGTAGATCGCACCCGTATCAAAAAAGGTAAAACTGAGACCGAACGGCATTACTTTGTAACAAGCTTAAATGATGTAAAGACTTTCGCCGATGCGGTGCGGCGCTATTGGAGCATTGAGAACAATCTACATTGGACTTTGGATGTTACATTTCAAGAGGATGCCCATCGTGCACGAACAGAGTTTCAACCTCATAATTGTGCGATGTTGCGTCATATAGCGCTTAATTTGCTCAAACTAGAAACATCAGTCAAAGATAGTATTGCCGGAAAACGCTTTCGTGCGGCGCTTGATGATGCTTATATGCTTAAAATTCTTCGCCTTGCTACCTTAAAATGATTGATACGTTCACCCTACTATTTATAGTATACCTTGTTGTATTTGATGTATAATACATATGTTAGTTAATCTCCAAACACAACAAAATATATGAAACAAAAACAGTTAAAACAAATCAGTCATCTATGCTTTGTCCTTGGCTTCGCCTCAATTATCGGATCAATCGCGATTTGGTTCCTTACAGGCGGATCATCGCCTGAAACGCAGGCCCACGCTGAACGCTTTGGTATCTTCGTCGGGCTCTGGGCTCCCACATTTTTCATCCTTTCGGATCGGTGCGACAGATACGCAGAAAGAGCCTCTTAAAAAGGCGAACAAGTTCGTCAGCCACGCAGCTTTGCTGCGTGGCTGACGAATAACGTTTGCCAAACCTCCCAAACACAAAAAACTAAATGAAGCAAAAACAGTTAAAACAGATTAGTCATCTATGTTTCGTCCTCGGCTTCGCCTCAATTATCGGACTCGGCTTCGCCTCAATTATCGGATCAATCGCGATTTGGTTCCTTACAGGCGGATCATTACCTACAACGCAGGCTCACTCAGAACGCTTTGCTATCTTCGTCGGGCTCTGGGCGCCCACACTTTTCATCCTTTCAAATCGCTTCGACAAATATGCAGAAAGAGCCTTGAAGTGACCCCCTAAAAACGGAATCGCTATTTGCAGAATTCCGCAAGATGTTTTGCTTCAAATTGGGCAGGGGATAACCCACCTAAACGTGTCTTCGGACGGCGGCGGTTGTAATGTACTTCGATATATTCAAACAGGTCAAGTTTGGCTAACGAGCGCGAAACATAATTTTGCTCAGGCAG
>JAGWYZ010000060.1 GCA_018969115.1 Chloroflexota bacterium
AATCACTATCTCAGGGTTGTTATGGGGTGGCAAAGCCACCCCATAACAACCCTGAGATAGTGATTGTGGCGTTCATTTTGTCTAAAATTGAGGTTAGGGGCTTTGACCCTAACCTCAATGGTCATACAGTGCATTTGGCATTACCTCTTTGGGGTTGACCCCGAATTATTGAGATGATACCTACAGACCATCACCCGATATTGATCTCGCCCTCATAAATAACAAAGTTTTAAGCTGTATGATTTTAGAGCAATTTATACCGTGTACGGGCAGAAACTGAGAAAATGCCGATTTCACCCTATCCCCACCAAGCGTAGCTTGGTAGGGATAGGGTGAAATCGGTGAAAACCTCAGTTTAGTGCCGCGCTCAATCTAGTCATATGATAAATACGCTCACAACAGGGTCCCCAGTTTTCTCTAGCCAAACCGCTGATATGGTCAACTGCCCCATTGATCACCAAACCCTCACAGCCCAATACAAAACCCCGCGCACCACCTCTCATGCTCACAAAAATATTGAGCAAGATGCCAAGGGCGTATGGCATATTTATGGCTTCGACCAAGCCAAAACCATTTTGCGCTATAGCCGCACCAAACAGTTGGGTTTTAAGGCCGAATTATTGCGACAAATGCCCAGTGGCTCACGCACCCCTATTTTGTATCTCGAAGGGCCAGAACATTTGGAACAACGCAAACAAACTGCCCGTTTTTTTACCCCCAAAGCGGTATCTGGTTATCGACCCGTCATGGAAATATTGGCCGATAAAATGGTGGCAAACTTTGTGCACAGCCGACGTGCTGATTTACGGCAACTCAGTCTCGGTATGGCGATGCGTGTGGTGTCGGAAGTTGTCGGTCTAACCAATAGTCGTATTGGCGGTATTGAAAAACGCCTTGATGTTTTCTTGCGCGAAGAAAATCGATTTCCGCCCCGTCACCCGCTGAGCATCCTACTCAATACTGTCGTTAATTTTAATGTATTTTTGTTTTTTGGCTTAGATGTAAAACCCAGCATTGAGGCGCGTAAAACGCAGCCAAAAGATGACTTGATTTCGTATCTCATCAGCCAAAATTACAAGGATTGGGAGATTTTTACCGAATGTATTACCTATGCGGCAGCCGGTATGGTAACCACCCGTGAATTTATCGCTTTGGCCGCATGGCATTTGATAACCCAACCCACCCTGCGCCAACGTTATTTGCAAGCCGCAGAAGCCGAACGTCATGCTATTTTGCAAGAAATCTTGCGCCTTGAACCGATCGTAACCAATGTGCAGCGCCGCGCTGTCGATGATATTACGCTCGAAAGTGATGGGCAAACAATCACGATCCACAAAGACGAACCCATTCATATCCATGTACAGACCGTCAATGCAGATGAAAGTGTCGTCGGCGACAATGCCTTGGCAGTCTGCCCGATGCGTGAGATGCACAAACAAGTAGTTATGCCCTCGGTGATGAGTTTTGGCGATGGGCATCACCGCTGTCCGGGGGCCTACGTGGCTATTTATGAAACTGATGTGTTATTACAACGCTTGCTCAAATTGGATGGGCTAAAAATTGCACACGAACCCAATTTTGTATGGAGTTCAACTGCCTCGGGCTATGAGGCCCGTAATTTCATTATTGAAGTATAGAAGGCTACGGTTGCGCCGATTTTGCCCCTCCTGTATACAAGCCAGCTTGTATACAGGAGGGGCAAAATCGGTATTGCTCAGCGCAACAAAAACGTCTCAAACTGCCACTCGTCATCATTCGATGGGCGCGACTTGCCAAAATCTTCAAACGGATCAACCCGATTTTGCAAGGGTGACCAATTGGTTGGCACCGATACACTCGTACCCAAAAATTGGTTGGCAACATCTAAAACTTCACGATGCGGCAACTCATCGGCCACACAAAACCCCATGCGGGGGTTGCGAATCATCCAAGCCATTGCGCCTAAAATAGAGGCGCAAACTTGCACGGTAGTGGCATTTTGCCCCGGCACCAACCGGCGCGACTCTTCGATGCTCAGTTGTGAGCCAACCCACCAGCCATTTAGGCAATGGCCCAATAACAATACCCCTAGTTCATCCTTGCCGCTCACAATTTCGTCTTTCATAATACGATAGCGGTCTTGAATCTTATACCCCTTCATCCGCATTTCCCACAACGACACAATGGCAGAATCACACGGCATATAGGCATAATGCACCGTTGGGCGATAAAGCGGCTCACTCATCATGGGGGCGTCTTCCCACACCGTCAGATAATCACTAATGGTAAATGCTTCGCCGTGCCGCACCACCATGCCATTAATCTCGCCACCATCTGGCACCCACGAGCGCACATAAGTATCGATGCCGCATTGGCTCAAACAAATTTGATTGCCCGGGCCATATAAATGCTTATTAGCGCCAAGCGGCAACCGCCGCTCGTGGGTGCCCCAACCCAATTCAGCCGGGGCCACCCCCTCTTCACGAAACCCCTCAACCGACCAAGTGTTGACAAATTCACCCACTTCTTTGGGTTTATTGCCAATTTGGGTGTCGCGTTCAGAAATATGAATCACTTTTACCCCCAAGGTCATGGCTAAACGTGCCCAGTCTTGGTCAGCCAAATAACTTTCCACGCGAGTCGCGTCACGTTTATTCAATACGGGTTTGCGCTGGCGGCCCAAGGTCAGCGCTTCGCGGGCAATATCCTCTAACGCAACTTTGGTCCAATGGCTAACAAGCCCTGGGTTCGCGCCATGTTCAATCACCGCAGTGGCGCCGGGGGTCGTCCATTTATTGGCCATGCGACGCAGCGCCATATGCCGTACATATAAGGTGCGATCCATCGGGGTGACTTCACCCGCTGCTTCATAAGGGTCCCAAATTTCAACCGAAGTATTGATATACATCACGGTATGATCATGACACCACTGCATAATCTCGCAACAATCAATATTCCAAGCCAAATCGATCAACATATCGCCAACACCAACATACTCATCTAATACCTCATCCATATTGTCACGGGTAATGCGCTCTTGTACATAACTCGCACCAGCGTCTAACATGTCTTTCACGGTATGACGCATGTCCAAAAAGTCCATGATGGTTATTTTCTTAAAATCAATATCGAGGTTTTGCAATAGCAATGGCTGCAAACATTGCGAAACCGAGCCGCAGCCTAAAATTAATATACTTCCGTTGAATGATATTTTGCTCACTTTGGTTGTGTCCTTTAAGTTTTTATTATTTTACAAAGCGTCTTGATGCATCAATATAGTCTCTTCTTGATAAAACAGGGGAAATAAAACTATTTTTCGCCAAACGTACTATATAACTATTGACGTTAGGGGCTTTGCCCCTAACATCAATAGTCATATAGTACGTTTGGCATTACATCTTTTGGGTTTACCCCGAATTATTGAGATGATACCAAATTTGCAGCAAAATCACTACATGGCCTCTGGGAGCTAGGCAAAACCCCGCTCCCAGAGGCCATGTAGTGATTTTGCCATTCCCTTTTTGGGGTTACCCAGTTTACCCTCAATATTCAGCAGATACAAAGCGACCTTAAAAAGATGTGCTAAATATTACCATGTGCATGTCAGGCATATACTTCAGCCTTTCTCTTATTTCTCTTGCATATTAATATGATGGCTTCTGCCCCCCCCCTCACCCATACCGCCGAATTTCACATCGAACACCCTTGGAAATCTGACCGCAGCAGCCCCGGGCGCTGGATTTACTCACATATTCGGCGACATTGGCGCTGGTTTATCGGCATCATCATCGGAGCATTGGGCAACGCCGGTGGCGCCAGCGTGATGTCATTTTCAGTCGGCATGGCGTTTAATGCGATCGCCCAAGACACCCCCGATTTTGCCGTGCTGGGTTGGGCGATGGCCGCCATTGTGCTATCGCAATTAGGCCGCGCCGTTTTGCAATTTTGGCGCAATTTTTCATCCGAGCTAATCGGTCAGCGCCTCGAGCGCGATATGCGGGCCGAGTTATATGCCAGTCTCATCGGCAAACCAATGTCATTTCACGACCGCCAATCGATCGGCGATGTAATGGCGCGTTGTACCAACGATGTGCGCGAAATTGGCCTGTTTATGACCCCCGGGGTCAATATCAGCATCGGCTCTGGCGCATTTATTTTAATGACGATTTTGTTTGCGCCCCGCATTCACCCTTGGTTAATTGTGGTGCCGCTGGGTTACGTGCTGTGTTATATCTTTTTAGTATCCCATTATTTAAGACAACTGCGCCCCAGCACCGAAATTGTGCGCCGCAATTTTGGCAAACTCAATAGTGTTTTAGCCGAATCGATTGAAGGGATTGAGACCGTTAAAGGCGCAGCCCAAGAAGCCCGCGAATCAGCCCGCTTCGACCAAAGCCTAAAAGATTGGCGCGATGCCTCGGTAGCACAAGGCGATCTCGAAGCCCGTTTTTTGCCCGCACTCTTATTTGGCCTGACGATGGCCGCCGGTGTTTTGATGGCCTTCGCACTCTTCTCGCAAGGCCAATTGCGTATTGGAGATGCCATTGCCTTTGTCATGTTGCTGATGTTGTTGCAATTCCCCACTTTCGCCTCACAATTTGCCTACCCCCAACTTGCCCTTGGGTTGGCTGGGGCCAAACGCATGTTGGAATTAATGCGTGATGAAGCTGAAAACGCAAAGCCCCAACTGGCAAACGCTCAGACCAAGATATCTCCGCCAACCAGTTATCAGGCAGTCATGCAGGGTGCTGTAGAATTTCGCAATATCACATTCGGCTACGCCCCATCCTCAACACCCACCCTCTCGAACCTATCATTTAAAGTAAAAGCTGGGCAAATTGTTGCCATTGTCGGGCAAACCGGTTCTGGCAAAAGCAGCATCATCAAATTGATCAACCGTATGTATGACCCACAGGCCGGGGCAGTGTTGATCGATGGTGTCGATATTCGTGATTGGGATTTGGCGACTTTGCGCCAACAAATTTCAATTATTGAACAAGATGTATTTTTATTTTCGCGTACCGTTGCCGAAAATATTGCCTTTGGGGTTGCCGGAGCCAGCCAAGCACAAATAGAAACCGCCGCCCAAGCGGCCCAAGCCCATCAATTCATCAGTGAATTTCCAGAGGGGTATAACACAGTGGTGGGTGAACGCGGGGTGACACTATCGGGCGGACAACGCCAACGCATCGCCATTGCCCGCGCTTTTCTCACTGACCCACGTATTCTCATTCTCGATGACTCGACCAGCGCCATCGATAGCGCCACCGAAGACCAAATTCAACGTGCTATGTTGCGGGCGGCCCAAGGCCGCACTACTTTCATCATCACACATCGCCTATCGCAAATTCGTTGGGCCGATCTGATCGTGGTGCTGCGGCATGGCCGCATCGACGCAGTCGGCAATCATGATGAACTCATTAAGACATCACGGGCTTACAAAGCGATTTTTGATTAGACTGACAGTATGCTCACATGAGACCCTTCTATTGAAAGGGGATCGCAACAGATAATATATCTTTTCAACAAACAGTGGCTATCAAAATAAATTTTCGCCGAAATCTTTTAGAAACAGCCCCCAATATTGAAAAGACACTTGGATAACCTTAAAATATTTTTATACTATGTTTCTTGGCCTTAATGCAGAATCCTACGACCGCAGCTATACCGACCGCACACTTGTGCAACGGCTTATGGCGTACTATGCCCCCCAACGCCGCCGCATGATTGCACTGGTGGCGGTCATTCTTGGCATCACAACAATCGGGTTTCTCGACCCCGTCATTGTCTCGCGCAGCCTCGATAATTTACGCAACGAAGTGATTGCCGGCGCATCAAATGGCAGCATGACCAACACCATCGCCCTATTAATCGTGTTTTTACTGGGCGTAGCCGTGCTTAACTGGTTGGGCAATTTTGCCCGCCGCCGCCTTACCGCCCGGCTGGTCTCCGATGTCATCAGCGCGTTACGACATGATGCCTTCAATGCTGTCATTCGGCACGACCTCTCGTTCTTCGACAAATATCAATCGGGCAAAATTATCAGCCGCATCAGCGGCGACACCCAAGAACTAGCCCAAGTTTCTAACCTTTTAGCCGACCTCGTCACCCAATTTGCCATTCTCATTGTGCTAACCATTTATTTATTTAGCGTGTCGTGGCAAATGACGCTCACGTTACTGGCAATGGCCCCTGTCGTCATCCTAATGGGCATATTGTTTCGGCGTGGGGCACGGCGGGTCACACGCAGCAGCTTCCGTGTCGTCGGCGAAGTCAATGCCTCAATTCAAGAAATGGTGGCCGGGATGCGTATTGCCAAGAATTTTCGCCAAGAATCGGTCATGTATCAAGCCTTCCAAAAGATTAATGACCATTCTTACACCGTCAACCTGCGGCGCGGCGTGGTCATGTCCAATATTTTCCCCGCCCTCAATGCCTTTGAAGGTATCGGCACCGCCGTCATGATGTATGTGGGCGGGCATTTTGTCGGGGCTGGCACCATCAGCGTTGGGGTCTGGTATTTGTTCATCATCAGCCTTAGCCGGTTTTGGTTCCCACTCACCAACCTTGCCTCGTTCTGGAGCCAAATTCAAAGCGGTCTCTCGGCCTGTGAGCGCGTCTTCGCGCTGATTGATGCTGAACCCAGTGTAAAACAAGTAGCAAGTAGCAAGTGGCAAGTGGCAAGTAGCAAGACTCAACCCTCAACCCTCACCGGCGCAGTCGAATTTCGCCATCTTTATTTTGGTTATGCAGCTGATCAACGGATATTGCGTGATTTTAATTTAAAAATTGCGCCGGGTGAAAGTGTGGCCTTGGTTGGGCACACCGGCGCAGGCAAAAGCAGCATCGTCAAATTGATTGCACGTTTTTACGAATTTCAGTCCGGCCAACTACTGTTAGATGGGCACGACATTCGTAACTTCGATTTAGCCACCCTCAGAAAACAACTCGGCACCGTGTCACAAGTGCCATTCTTGTTTGCTGGCACCATCGCCGATAACATTCGCTACGCCAACGCCCAACTCAGCGATGCCGAAGTCGAGACCATTGCCCGCCGCATCGGCGATGGCGAATGGCTCGACTCATTACCCGATGGCCTGCACACCGAGGTCGGCGAACGCGGCGGGCGCTTATCGTTAGGCCAGCGCCAATTGGTAGCCTTGGGGCGCGTGCTGGCCCAGCGCCCGCCCATCTTTATGCTCGATGAAGCCACCGCCAGCGTCGATCCCTTCACTGAACGCCAAATTCAGACTGCGCTCAACCTCATTCTAAAAAGCAGCACTTCTATCCTCATCGCGCATCGCCTCTCTACCGTCAAGGCCGTCGATCGTATTTTGGTGCTCGATCATGGGCGCATCATCGAAGAAGGCAACCACGACAGCTTAATGGCTCGTGGCGGGCACTACGCCGCACTTTACGACACCTATTTCAAACATCAATCGGCAGATTTCAGAGTTGCAATTTAACCATGAACCCACTTCCCATACTTGTTCACCACATGGCCGCCCTCGATGGCTGGCCACACCCACCCAATACCCTCGAGATGATCGAAGCCAGCCTAAACGCAGGTGCAGCCATCATCGAGATCGACATTACCGCCCTAGCCGATGATGATTATTTGTTGGTGCATGATCCCCTGCTCGAGCGCGAAACTGATGGGCAAGGCGAGGTTGGTGCGTGTTCGGCTCAGGCCGCCCGCACCCTCCATTTTCGGGTGAATGGCGCTGTCACGGCCTATCAGGTGCCGCTGCTAAGCGACGTTGTCGCCTTACTCATGCGCCACACCCACCCCGCCCAATTACAGCTCGATTTTAAAAACGCCATGCCTTTTGCCAATGATGAACCATTGCGCCGTCTCATCAACCT
The DNA here is from genome assembly GCA_018969115.1 of Chloroflexota bacterium. GTDB lineage: Bacteria > Chloroflexota > Anaerolineae > J036 > Brachytrichaceae > AQU-03. The sequence continues at coordinate 7,846 of JAGWYZ010000060.1, forward strand.
CATCACGCCGTTGGGCCAACGCGCCATTGTCAGCAGCGGGGCCGATTGGCAATTGCGTCAGCTACGCCGCCTCGCACCCAGCCTGCGCCTCGGCTTCGACATCATGTGGGTAATCGATTGGTCAGCCAACCCCAGCAAACGCCACCCCGAAGAATTGCCACACACCTTGGGTGCGTATGGTTATTTAGATGATCATGTTTTGGCGCAACGCAAAATTTGGGCAACCGTCGATTATCTGCATGACCGATGTAGCGCCTTGCTTGGCCTTGTGCCCAATGCCGAGGTGTTTTATGTGCGTCACACCTTCATTGCCCAATGCCTCGATGACGGTTTTAATTTGGCTGATTTTCTGCACGCCCATCACATCAAGCTCGATGCATGGACGCTAGATATTGGCAACCCCATTGCCGAAAAAAATGCGTTACGGCTGCGCGATGCCAAGGTCGATTTCATTACCACCAACACACCATTGGCAATGGCAACATTATTGCAAATTTAGTTGTCCCCATTCACAGCAGGGGCACGGCATGCCGTGCCCCTAGCATTTAAGCAGCGGGCGTTTCCTCAGCCGTTGGCACATCGATAGGCGCAGCCTCAACCACATCTTCGGCGGCCTTGGCCTCTGCCACTGGCGCAAACACTTCAGGCGACTCGCCAACGGCTGGCTGTGCCGCTTCGGCATTGTCACCAGTTTCAACGCTTAAGACCTCAACCGGGCTATCGAGGCTATCCATTGCCGTCTCATCAGCAATGTCTGCATCAGCAGCTTTGCTGCTTTCAAATACCGCATTTTGTGCCGACATCAAGGCCTTCCATGTCACATCAAGGCCATCCATCACCACCCCATAAAACACATGCACGACACCATTGTTGGTGCGCAACGCCAAATCATAACGAATTTTGCCAGCCCGCTCAGCGCGACCTAACACGGCGCGATCGCCTTGCCATGTAATCTTGTCAGGGTCATAGGCTCCTGAGTTATATTTCAAAATAGCGTAATGCCACAGATCACGGGCGCTCTTAATCGTCACATTACGGGTCACGCCGCCATTTCGCATATCACGCACGGCATAATAATCCATGTCTTCACGGGCTTCCATTAGCGCAATTTCTACGCCCGATTTTGGCAACACTTCACGCGGGGCCGCAATCGGCAAAATTACGGTTTGGGCTGCCCGTGAAATAGGTCCAGACAACAATTCACTTGGCGTGTTTACACCAGTGGGTGGCGGCAATGTAGGGGCAACAGCAACCACCTTCACATTCGTTTCAGCCACGGCTGGGAGTGCCACCGGCAACATAGGCACATCATCGTTATCGACCATCGGCACAACCGGCGCATCATCACGGCGGCGTGGCGGCATAGGCGCACGGGTTACTGCAGGTTGTGGCCGGGTATTTGTGGCGGGCGGGGGCAGTTGATTAAACTGCGTGTCACGCGGGGCACGCTGTGGCTGGACAGGCGCAGACTGGGCGCGGTCGTGAGTAATCTCACGCGGCGCAGGGGCATTGGCATTACGAGGGGGAGACACATTGCCATTAGATCCATTGGCATATTGTGGCGCATTACGATGGCTGGGAGCATTACTGGCACGGGCATGCGCCGTTGCCGCCATTGCAGCGGGGTTTGAAGTCGGTATACGGCTCACTGCCAACTCAGCTTCCAACACTTTTTTGATCATCGCCACAATCTCATCCCGTTTTGCAATCCGGGTTTCAGTGTTTTCACGCAAATAACACACTTCATCAATCACATGCGGGGCCGTTTTGCTGGGCGGCAATTTCACCCGCAAAATACTCACTTCGCCCATCACATCTTCAAGAATGGTTACACCTTGTGGCACTGGGTAAATTTGGGTTTGAATCGCCTCGCCCAATTCTTCGGCCACCTCATTGGCGGCTTTGATGCCCGGAATCTTGCGCTTGGGGGCCACTTTGGCCAATTTTGTCGATCGGGTGGGTTTCACAGGGGGTTCTGACACAACAATTGGTGCTTCGGCCCCCAATACAATGGTGCCGCCGCTACAATTCAGCATCGCGCACACATCTTTCACCACCGCACCAAACCGATCCGACACTTTTTTGCCGAGTGCGGCATGATAGGCTTGTGTCAAGCCTTCGCTGGGTTCAACCACCACCGCAAGGCTCTCGGCGGGCAAATCCAAAATATCAAACACCGGTCGCACCCGATCCCATTCTTGGCTTTGCAACAACGCCTTGAGGCCAGCAAAACTCACCTCAGCCAATTGCACTTCGGTCGAGCGTTCACCAATCCCCAGCCGTTTAGGGTTAGCCGGCGATACCGTAATGCGATGGGCATCGCTACCTTGCAAGGCATGCATCCGCCGCGCATATTCTTGGCGAATCCCTGTCAATAATGTAGAACTAGAACGTCGTCCACGGTCTAAATCGGTCCATTCAATCGCATGTAAATATTGATCTTGGGTATAGGCAATACGAGTTTGTCCGCCAAAATCCATATCCCGCATCGATACGCCATTGGTTGAATTGGCATGAGCCGCGATGGCGAGACCGCCACCATCTGAAATCATGCGATAGGCCGTCAATACATCGCTGGTCGCACCGGCTTCAGACAAGCCCAGATCAAGCGCTTGGCCCGGCACCTTCAATTGCATTAAGATGCTCTCAATATCCCGAATTGGCTTATCGGGCGCAAAAATGCCTAAGATATGAAAACCGAAGGTAGCAGTAAATTCAAAGCCCGGCAACACCAATATCTTTTTTAGCAAACGGCGATATTCAGTTAATTTGCCAAGCTCGTCGGGGCGAATGCGGTCCAAGCGCTCCAACATCTCCAGATCGGCAATTTCGCGCTTCATGTTGCGGTAGCCATAAACCGTATTGTGATCAGTAAAGGCAATAATACTAAGGCCACGTTTTTCAGCCTGCCGCAAAATGGCAATATAGCCCATTTCGGGCTGCTCATAATCATGCGAGGCCGGGGTATGCGTATGTAGATCAATGCGATACCAAGGCAATGCGGGGGCTGGTGGGGTCTCTGGGGTGTTCGCAACCGCTTCGTCAGGTTCTTTTGCACGCCGGGTCGTGGTGGTTCGTCGACGTGTGGTTGTCGCAGAAGGTGTTTTGCGTGCTGGTTTTGTTTGGGTCAAGTCGCTCGGGTTCGTTGATGTTGCTTTTGAACGAGAAGTGCTTGTCGATTTTGAGGTGGTTTTTCTTGTTTTATTTTCGGATTCAGCCATGTAATTACATTTTGGCTGTCGTGTCAATCAGTGGCTGGGGATCAAACATTAGATCAGACCTTGTAGATTTGCGTGCTAAAGCCAAACGCAGACATGCTCGCAGACGCTGCGCCCTTGCGCTGACAGAGATGCTGTCATCACAAATGGAGCCGACAAGTTTAAATTGATAGGGTCTTGTCATCAGGCCTATTAGCGTGTAAATACAAGCGTATAAACGCTTAAAAATCAAATTTATTGAACCGCAGATGCCTCTTTGAACGGCAACCGTACTATTCCATTGTAAACCGCATTTTCACTCTAAATATCAGCTATTTACAACAGTAAAATCAAATTTGCAAATAGGTGAGTCGCTATCGAAATATCTAACGTAGCTATTCACAGCGGAAGCCCACTTCCGTCATTGCAATGTTATACATTATACCCTCGATTGAACATAAAAAAATGAAGATTTGCTTAATGTTTGGGGCGACTCAATGTCGGCATTAAACGTTGTGCCGGAATCACTATCACTCCACTCCATCCTCTAGGGGCTGGAGTGATAGTGATTCCGGCTACCTGCTCTACGTACTGTTTAAGCCACGTCCTAAGCATAGCGTTACAATTCAGTTGTGTTTGTATTGCCAGCACTCATCACTTTTATATCGTCGTTCATTGCGGCACTCATTTTTACACCCATTGCAATTCGGCTAGGTATTTATCTTAGCATTGCAGACATCCCGGGTGGGCGACGTAAACATGCACGTGTCACATCACGCTTGGGGGCCGTGCCACTTTACATCGCGTTTGTCATCGGCATTGGGATTGCCCAAAGCTTTCATTTGGCCTCAAATGACCAACCCAATGAATCATGGCGCTTGTTTGGCATGTTAATCGGGGCGACCATCATCACAGGCGTAGGACTGCTCGATGACAAAATTCAACTGGCAGCGCGTTGGCAGCTAGTTGCGCAGATTATTTGCGCTGTCATCGCCATGCTGTGTCTGATCTTTATTCAAGAATTTCGCAGCCCATTTGTCAATTCACCAGTGGTTGTATTTCCGGTGACGGTCGTAATCCTCACGATGTTGTGGTTTGTTGGCATGATCAATACAGTAAACCTGCTCGATGGCGTTGATGGGTTAGCCTCAACTGTGGCCCTCATCGCCGGTGTCGTCACCACCATTCATATGATCCGTGAAGGGCAATTGAGCGTAGCATTGCAACCCATCGCTTTGTGCGGGGCCTTAATCGGGTTTTTAATGTTTAATTTGCCACCGGCCCGCATCTTTTTGGGCGGCGGATCGCTTTTTTTAGGCTTCACACTGGCTTGCATCGGCATCATCGCGGGGGCAAAAGTGGCTCTGTTGCTACTGGTGTTGGGCATGCCCATCGCCGATGTAGCATGGCAAATTATCGACCGAGCGCGACATGGCCGCAACCCCGCTTCGAGTGACCGTGGTCATTTACATTTACGCATGATCGATGCAGGTTGGAGCGCCAAACGGGTGGTGTCTATTTATGCCAGTGTCGGCATCATTTTTGGCGGGCTGGCGTTAATTGTGCAACCGGCGCTATTTAAGCTCATTGCCTTTGGGCTGCTCAGCGTTGGGGTTATTCTCATGCTGTTGCGCTTTTCACAACGTGCTGGCGATGCTTACTCCGCCACGCCAGACACATCTACCAAATAATCACCGATATGCCCGGTCAGCGAAGCTATCAAAAGGAGGAGAAGAAAAGAAAACCAAAATCCTTCTATATGATAAACAATTTACGATAACCTTGCATCGGCCCAAAGTAGCACATCGTTGTCTTACTTTTGTCTAACAACCAAAGAAAAATCAGCATTTCTGCATTTTGATGCTTTTCAATTCAACCCAACCACTCACCAACTTGGCTACAATCCAGCCCACATGATGAAAATCCGAAACACCTGTCGTGTATGCAATAGCGCCCTCGAATCGATTCTCGACCTTGGTGAACACCACGTCTCTGACTTTCCTAACCCCAATGATGCCCCAGCCGAAAAGGCCCCGCTTGAACTGGTATTGTGCCGGCGTTGCCGTTTGTTGCAATTGCGTCACACGGTTGACCCCAACGAGATGTATCGCAACTATTGGTATAAAAGCGGCACCAATCAAACCATGCGTTTGGCCTTGGCCGATATTGCCAACAAAGCCGAAACATTAATTCATTTAAAAGAAGGCGATGCCGTGCTCGATATCGGCTGTAATGACGGGACACTGCTATCGTCATATCGCACCGGCGGTGTCATTAAGGTAGGCATCGACCCCAGCAATGTGGCGGCACAGGCGCAAAAATTGGTCGATAAATTGGTGGTCGATTTTTTTACCGCCGAAAATTATCAGCGCGAAATGGGCGAAAAGCGGGTCAAAATCGTGACCAGCATCGCCATGTTTTACGATCTTGAAGACCCCAACCGCTTTGTTTCAGATGTAAAACGGGTTTTAGACCGCGATGGCTTATGGATTATTCAAATGAGCTATTTGCCACTCATGCTCAAAACCAATGAATTTGGCAATATTTGCCACGAACATTTGGAATATTATTCGCTGCAATCGCTCGAATACTTGCTCAATTTGCATGGCTTTGAGATTGTCGATGTCGAGCTAAACGATATCAATGGCGGCAGTTTGCGGGCCTATATTCGCAATCGCGGCTGTGCTGCCACCGGCTTTGGTGATGAAACCTATCGCACGTTGGCGGCTGATCGCGTGCAAGCCATGCGCGAAAGCGAGATTAAGCTGGGGCTGGCCGACAAGCAGGTGTATGCCGAATTTGCCATGCGGGTCGAACGCATTCGCCAAGACACGGTGCAATTTGTGCGCAACGCGGTGGCAAATGGCAAAAAGGTGTATGTGTATGGTGCTTCAACCAAGGGCAACACCGTGCTGCAATATTTTGGGCTAAACCATACGCTCATCACCGCCGCCGCCGAGCGCAACCCCGACAAGTGGGGGCGCGTGACGGTGGGCACAAACATCCCGATTGTGAGCGAGGCCGAGGCGCGGGTCGCTAAGCCAGATTATTTCTTGGTGCTGCCTTGGCATTTTCTCGAAGAGTTTATGGCGCGTGAGCATGATTATTTATATGCCGGTGGGCGGTTTATTGTGCCGTTTCCTTATTTCACGTTGATTTGAGGCAGAGCATACGACAGAAATATGTCACATGCCATAATTCTGTCATGCAAACAACACTTAGGCTCGATGATCGTTTGTACCGCGAAGCTAAAAGCGCGGCAGCACAACAAGGAATCACCTTAACTCGTTTTCTTGAGGAAGCGATTCAATTAAGGCTTGCCCCAAAACCAGCGGGCAAAAGTACTAAATATGAATTTCCAATTTATGTTGAAAATTCTGAATGCGCTTCGATGCAAGAGATTAAACATATTGCAGATCAAGAACAAGAAAAGTATGATCTTGAAAAACTGATGGTGTTATCTGAACGATAAAAATAATGATGACACGTTACTTACCCGATGTCAATATTCTTATTCACGCCCTGCGACAAAATTCACCCGCACATATCCCATGCCGCCATTGGCTAGAACAATGCACTACCAATGGTCATACACTGCTGTATTGTGAATTAATCGAGGTCGCCTTTATACGTATTTGCACACTGCCACGTTTGGCTTTTGCTCCAATGTCAATTACACTGGCATTTTGGCAAAGCTATTGCAACTATCCGTTTAGTTCACGAATTGTGCCAAATGCAAATCATGCGCATCTGTTCAAAAACTATATAGCAACCCTAAACCTTGTTGGGAATGATGTGAATGATGCTTGGTTGGCCGCTTTGGCAGTCGATCATCATGCCACCTTAGTCAGCACCGACGTTGGATTTGGTCGGTTTGCTGGGCTTGATTGGGTTAATCCGATTAAGAAATAAGTAAAACCAAAATTGATAGCTCTAAGCAGGAAGTCCGATTGGTATAGATATATCAACTGATATTGTTCAGGATTGCGGGATGGGGTGATCAACTTATAATGTTTGCATCAGTTATGCTGGGCATCAATTTAAACCCCGCCGTATTCTTAGATCGAGATGGCGTTGTCATTGAAAATTGCAGTGATTATGTAAAATCATGGGATGAAGTCGTTTTTATTCAGGGTGCGATCACGGCATTACAACACCTAGCAGCAAGCCATTACCGCATTATTTTTATCACCAACCAAGCATTAATTGGGCGCGGCATTCGCTCGACTGAATATATTGAGGCATTACATGCCAAAATTGTGAGCGAAATTTGTCAACACGGTGGACGCATTGATGCCAGTTATATTTGCCCTGATGCCTCCAATGTCGATTCGAAATGTAGAAAACCAGCCCCCGGTATGCTTTTACAAGCCCAAGCCGATCATCAAATTGACTTGGCGCAATCATTTTTAATTGGCGATAACATCACCGATATTCAAGCAGGCAAAGCCGCTAAAGTGACAACACTGTTAGTAAAAACTGGTTGGGGGGCTAAATTTGTCGATCAAATTCAAAACAATCCACAGTTAAAAAGCCCTATCGTCGAAAATTTACAAGACGCAGTGCAATTTATTTTGCAGGGAGCAACATCCGCATAATATGATCGACCATGCAATCATCTTGGCGGGTGGCTTTGGCACCCGAATCCGTGAATTATTCCCCAATGTGCCAAAACCCATGATTCCATTTCATGGCAAGCCTTTTTTACATTGGCAAATGGAGTTGCTGGCGGCGCATGGCTTTCGAACATTTACCTTGTGCGTGCATTATATGGCCGATCACATCATCAATTATTTTCAGGATGGGGCTGAGCTAGGGCTAACAATTCATTATTCGATCGAAAGTAAGCCTTTGGGGACGGGCGGTGCGGCTCGATTGGCCGCAAACCATCTTGAAAAACCTATTTTGCTGATGAATGGTGATACATTTTATGCGCTAAATTACCGTGAATTTGCCAACCAACACGATGCAGGTAGGGCGAACGATAAACGGCTTGTATCAATGGCTTTAGCCTATGTTGATAACGTAAATCAGTATGGGCAAGTTGAAATAACAGACACACAGCAAGTGCTTTCTTTCCGTGAAAAAAGTGTAAGCACAGGCCAAGCCGGTTGGGTAAACGGTGGGGCTTATATCATTGAACCCAAAGTATGGTCATTTGTTTCGCCTGAACAGCCCGTCTCGATTGAGCGCGATACCTTTCCGGCGCTTTTAGCGGCCCATCGTCCGATAAAGGGCTATCCATCGCATACTCGTTTTGTTGATATCGGCACACCAAGCGGCTATGCCCTTGCTGAAACGATACTGCAAGGAGCAAGCAGATGAAAACCGAAATACTCTCTATATTACAGCAGTCGCTTCAAACACAACAAGCGATGATACAAGAGATTGACAGTTTATGTGCAATTGCAAATGTGCTGATTACAGCCATGAAACGCGGCAATAAACTCATGTTATGTGGCAATGGCGGCAGCGCCGCTGATGCACAACACATTGCGGCAGAATTTGTTAACCGTTTTTTAATGAATCGCAGAGCCTTACCGGCCTTGGCCTTAACCACAGACACTTCAATTTTGACGGCGGTGGGGAACGATGATGTATATGATCATGTGTTTGTACGACAGATTGAGGCATTGGCCCAACCCGGTGATGTGTTGGCGGCCATCAGCACAAGCGGCAATTCAAAGAATATTATTGCAGCTGTGCAAGCTGCCAAACGTCGGCAATGTGCCACGATTGGCATCACAGGTGCGTCTGGCGGAACGCTGAAAGGAATGACCGATGTCATTTTTTGCGCACCATCACATCAAACACCCCGCATTCAAGAATGTCATTTGGTGATGTGGCATAGTGTGTGCGAAATTGTAGAACAAGCGCTTTGTAGTTAAACTTAAGTCATGGCAGAAAAAATTCTCATTACCGGTGGGGCTGGTTATCTTGGTTCAACCCTTACCCCCGTGTTATTGGCAGCAGGATATGATGTTACGGTGCTGGACAGTTTTATGTTTCAGCAAAATAGTTTGGCCGATTGTTGTCATTACGACTCTTTCCATGTTATGCGTGGTGATTGTCGAGATGAAAAATTATTAACGAAATTAGTCAGTCAAGCCGACATTATTATTCCGTTGGCAGCATTGGTAGGCGCACCGCTCTGTGCCCGTGATGCCATTGGGGCACAAACGATTAATGCCGGGGCGGTACAAATCCTTTGCCGCATTGCCAGCAAAGACCAACGCATTTTGATGCCGACGACAAATAGTGGTTATGGCATCGGTGAAGCAGGCAAATATTGCACCGAAGAAACGCCATTGCGCCCAATCTCACACTATGGTGTAACCAAAGTCGAGGCCGAGGCGGCTGTGCTTTCGCGCGAAAATAGCATTAGCTTTCGCTTGGCAACTGTATTTGGCATGTCACCCCGGATGCGTCTTGATTTGTTGGTCAATGACTTTGTATATCGAGCCATGCATGATCGTGCCGTTGTCATTTTTGAGGGGCATTTCAAACGCAACTATATTCATGTGCGTGACGTAGCGCGTGTATTTATGCATGGCATTCATCAATTTGAACACATGCGAGGTAAACCCTATAACGTTGGGCTGGATGATGCAAATTTGTCTAAATTAGAACTTTGCGCAGAAATTAAAAAACAAGTGCCTAATTTTGTTTATTTAGAAGCCCCTATTGGCGAAGACCCCGACAAACGTGATTACATTGTAAGTAATGCGCGATTGGCTAGCACTGGGTTTGTGCCCAAGCATTCATTACAAATGGGGATTACTGAATTGCTTAAAGGCTTTACCATTTTGCGCAACAGCCATTATGGAAATGTTTAATGGTCGATGAAGCGGTTCCTTCCAAGCCAAGCACGGCCACAGTCGCCAGAATGGCACTACGTAGCACACTCTGGACAACCTTAGGAAACTATGCAGTCCAGCTTATTGGCTTTGTCTCAGTGCTATGGCTGACGCGATTGTTGCCGCCAGAAGTGTTTGGAACCTTGTCTTTGGCAACATTTTGGACCGGATTGCTCAATTTGCGCAACAAATTAGGGTTAAATTATGCTGCTGTTCAATATGAAACAGATGGCCGATTATTGGGCACTTATTTTGTGCTTGATGGTATTGCTACAGTCGTGTCGTTTGGGCTGATTGTACTGGGTGGCATCACAATGGTGTCAGCAGGGATGTACACCTTGACGGTGGCGTGGGTGATGGTGGCGATGGCGGGTATTGAGCTGGCATTGTGTTGGGGGGGGCCGCTGGGCATCGCCATTGAACGCGCTATATTACTCAGTCGCAGTAGTCTTATCATGATTATGGCAACCATGATTGCTTATGCCATTGGAATTGGCTTGGCGATCAATGGGGGCGGCATCTGGAGTATGGTAGCAATTCCGGCGATTAATTATGCGATCATGACATTAGGCACAGTCTATATTTGCCGACGTTTTTTGCCTGAAGTGGTTAAATTGCGCTGGCAATTTGATCGCACATTAGCATTAGCCTTAATAAAACAAGGTGGGGCGACTGGGCTATCGGGGGCATTGTTGGGTCTTGTTGTTGCGCAGTTTGATAATTTTTTAATTGGCACTTTTGTGAACACTGAAACCTTGGGATATTATGACCGCGCTTATCGAGTGGCTGGCTGGGTAAATTTAATTTTAACGATGGTGGTGGGGCGCGTTGGCTATGTCACGATGGTGCGAGTTGCTGACGATCCAGCCCGCCTTGCCCATACAGTTCGATTGTCAATATGGGTTGTATTAACGCTCGGCATACCACTCGCCCTCGTCTCTTCATTTGGGTCATTTGAGCTTATTCAAATGTTATATGGCAATACTTATGTTCAGAGTAGCGGGTATCTCAAAATATTAGCACTTACAAACTTTATGTGGACGTTGATTACCATTGCATTTTGGTTGTCTGCGGCGTGTAAGCAACGTCAAGTTAGCTTGCTTATGTCATCGGCACATGTAGCAGTGCTTGTAATATTTGCATCTCCATTAACAATTATTTACGGGGTGAATGGCACATTAGCTGGCGTAATTATTGCGATGACACTGGCACTCGCTTGGAGCACAATTTATATTGAACGCACGACGCATTTAGGTTGGCGTGACACGTATGGGGCACATTTAATTGCAACAGGCATCACAGCCTTTATCACGTTCAATATTACCCAACTCAATATTTTTACCACTTTGCCTACATTCCTACGATTATTTATGATAGGGGTTGTGTGTGTGTGTGTATTTGGGCTATGTTTGCTCATGCTGCGCCGCGCCGAAATTAATGATCGTATTAATTATTTGCGGCTACGCTGGAAAGGCAACTAAACTTAACATTGTAGATTCATTATGATCATTGCTCGAACTCCATATCGTATCTCCTTTTTTGGGGGCGGGACCGATTACCCGGGGTGGTATCGTGAACACGGCGGGGCGGTTATTGCCGCGACGATAGACAAATATTGTTATTTAACGGTACGCCATTTGCCCCCATTTTTTGAACACAGACATCGCGTGGTCTGGTCAAAAATTGAACAAGTGGGGCAAATTGATGAGATTAGCCACCCGGCTGTGCGTGGCATCTTGAAATATGCTGGTGTCGAACGTGGGTTAGAAATTCATCACGATGGCGACCTGCCGGCACGAAGCGGCATGGGGTCAAGCTCGGCGTTTACAGTCAGTTTGCTCAATGCCTTGCACGGTTTACATGGACAAATGACCAGCAAACACAAACTTGCGATGGAAGCGATTCATGTTGAGCAAACCGTTTTAAAAGAGACAGTTGGGTCACAAGACCAAGTTTCAGCCGCATATGGGGGCTTTAATCATATTCGCTTTTTACAAAATGGTGAGATTTCAGTTGCACCCATCACAGTCAGTAGCGCACGTGCCCATGAACTCGATTCACATTTGATGTTATTTTATACCGGCATTAAACGCACAGCATCAGAGGTAGCCGACACTTATGTACAAAATATTAATCACAAAAAACGCCAATTACGCATTATGTATGACATGGTGCAAGAATCTATTGAGATTTTGGCGAGTAACAAGCCCATTAATGATTTTGGGGCGTTACTGGATGAAACATGGCAACTTAAACGCAACTTAAGTCGCACTGTATCAAATAGCGATGTTGATGATATTTACCAAAAAGCGCGGGATGCGGGTGCTATTGGCGGTAAATTATTGGGGGCTGGTGGGGGTGGTTTTATGCTTATTTTTGCCCCACCCAATTGCCAAGAGCGTATTCGCCACACACTCAATCATTTGATTCACGTGCCATTTAAATTTGAGTATTCGGGTAGCCAGATCATTTTTTTTGATCATGAAAATGACTATAGCGAAGAAGAGCAACGGCGGAAAAGCATGAATGTGTCATCGGCAAAAGAACTCAGAGAAATAGGAGGGGCTGCATCATG
>JAGWYZ010000336.1 GCA_018969115.1 Chloroflexota bacterium
TGTAATAATTGTGGAATGGTTCTCTCTAATTCGGCGGGCATTTTGCGATGATAGGGCAGCCCTGATGGAATTGCCTCTAGCCCAGTGAGCTTGCTGTTTTGTAAATGTCGTACGGCATTTGTCACCATATTAATTTCGGTTTGTTGCAATCGCAAACTCAGATCGATAAGGGTGTCGTCGGCATACTCTTTAATGATTTGGCGCTCAATAATATAACCGGCATCCACCCGCTTATCAATCACGTGTGAGGTAACACCCAATGGCTGATTCTCGTAAATCGACCATTGCAGCGCATCTAGCCCGCGCATTTGGGGTAAGAGGCCGGGATGCAGATTGATAATGCCGACCGATACCACGTCAATGACGGGTTGCTTCAAAATACGCGCCCCTGCCACCACCCCAATTTCACATTTGGCTGCTTGCAAAACTTGCACACAATCTTCGCTGTTATGCGCCAACACACGATATTCGATGCCCAAGGTGGTGCAAATATCACGCGGATGCACTAAATCACAATGACGTGGTTTAACCCGCAAACTGGCGGGGGCAACGCTCAATTTTTCCCACGGGCTTGCAATGACCAGTGTAGGTTTTAACCCTTCAATCGCTAATCGCAATAGAATATCTTGCGTTTTTTTGTGCGGAAAATCGTAAGCAAAAATAATCATGAGCTATGAGCCATCAGCCATCAGCCTTGAGTCATGAACTATGAACAATTGCTCAAGGCTCATAGCCCATGGCTTATAGCTTATGGCTTGATAAAGTAGTGTGCGTCGCTTAATTTGCTGCTGATCTGGCTCTCTTGAGTGCGATAGACCAATTCGAGACCGGGCCGTGCATCTTCAAGCCTATATCCTTTACCCGCCAGCACCCGTTCATAAATGCGCGTGTGTAAATTATCGAACCCTTCCGTAAAATTGATGTCTTGCCCATCCATGCGTAAAACGCGATGGGGGCCTTGTTGTTTTTTTTCGGGCGAGTCTTTGCGGTCAATTGACAAATACCACTTCACGCGCGCCCGTTCAAATTGCACCACACCCGCGGCTTTATTCGACTGCATCATGTGTAGTTTTACGTCTGTTGGCTTGCCAAACAGCCACACCATCATATCGAACAAATGAATGCCGATATTGAGAACCACACCGCCTGACTTTTCGTTAAACCCTTTCCACGATACGTCATACCAAGGCCCACGCGGGGTGATATAGGTTAGCTCGGCCTCAACAAAATCATTGGAGTGGGCCAATGTGGTTTTGAGTGCAATAAGGCTGGGGTGCAAACGCAGTTGCAGCACGGTGTAAACCCGCCGCCCTGTTTTGGCTTCTAAATTTGCCAAATCATCTAGCCGTTGTTGGCTGATGGTGAGGGGTTTTTCGCAAATGGCATCGGCTCCCACATCAAACGCGAGCTGAATGTTGTTGTCATGCTCAAAATTGGGCGAGCAAATTCCTACGTAATCGATCGGTCGGTGATTAAGCAAATATTGCTTAAACTGTGCCTCATCGGTAAAAAACGCGGCATATGGAAAATAGCTGTCCATAATACCGACCGAATCACGCGGGTCATAAGCCGCCACCAAATGGTTGCCGGTATCTTGCACGGCTTTTAAATGACGTTTTGCCACATATCCAGCAACACCTGTTAATGCAAAGTTTTTCATAAGTAATTAGTAGTCAGTAGTCAGTAGTCAGATTGGCCTTGGGCAAACGAAATATTTGACTTGCCGCGTAACTATCTGACTACTGACTACTGACTACTCCCCTACTGATTTCGATAATGCGCCCCCGTCATGGCGATGCCTTCTTCCAAATCAACTTTGGCCTCAAAGCCAATTAAATCTCTGGCTTTTTTGACAGAGGGCACTCGCAATTCGACATCGACATAATCTTTATACGTAAATTCGATTTTCGATTTTGAATTGAGCACCCGCACCACCGTATTCACTAAACCATAAATGGTGGTTACAGCACGTTGGTTACCAATGTTAAATGATTCGCCAACGGCGTTGGGGTGCGACATGGCGCACATAATGCCTTCGACCATATCATCGACATAACACCATGCTCGAATTTGTGTGCCATCGCCATTGACATACAGCGTTTCATTACGCACGGCACGTTCAATAAATAGTGTCAGCGCCCCATTGCCCAATTGCCCCGGCCCATAAGTGTTGAATGGTCGCACTACTGTAGCGGGTAGCCCAAATTGTTGATGATAGGCAATTGCCAAATGTTCTTCGGCTAATTTTGATACTGCGTAGGTCCAGCGGGCCTCACCGACCCGACCAATACTGGTGCGGTCGCCTTCTGAGGGTCGCCAGGCGTGCGTGCCAAATACTTCGCTGGTCGAGAAACACAGCACGCGCTCACAATTGTCTAGCTTCGATGCTGCTTCGAGTGCATTTACCGAGCCGACCATATTGACGCGCATGGTTTGCACCGGCATTTGCATCACAAAATCGACCCCAGCAATGGCGGCGCAATGCACAATCACCTGTGAGCCTTTCATCGAGCGGCTCATATGCTCATAATCCATCACGTCCCCTTGGATAACCGTCAGATTAGGGTGATTTTTAAATGATTTATTTTTAAGTGCGTCGCGTAGCAGGCTATCATAAACCACGACTTTATTCTTGTCTATCAATTTGCCAACCAGTGTCGAGCCAATAAACCCAGCTCCACCAGTGATAAAAATATTCTTACCTTCAATCATAATTAAATTTTTAATTTCCAACGCCAACGCAACTATAGTCGAAACCTGCTGCAATCAATGCCAAAGCATCATAGGCCTTGCGCCCATCGATAAGCAGCGGTGATGTCATGACTGTTTTAAGTTTGTGAAAGTCGAGCGATAGATACGCTGTATGTTTTACCATTAATACTGCTGCATCGCAACCCGTTGCCGCCGCATAGACATCACCCCGATATTGTGCCACAAATGGATCGTGAATGACAACAGTTGCGCCTGATGCTTGTAAATGGGCGACTAACTTTTCGCTGGGTGTGTCACGGGTATCATCGCTATTTTCTAAATAGCTGTAACCTAGCACTAATACCCGTGCTTTGGCAATGGCTTTGCCCCGCAATGTTAGCCGTGCTGCCACCATGTCAAACATGTGTTGCGGCATAAACTCATTCACCGCCCGCGCCGCCGGAATCAACATGGGAAATTGAGAATTTAAAATGGAAAATGGAGAATTGATTTCTTCCCCCCCTAATTTTTCATTTTCCATTTTTAATTTTAAATTTAAACCAGCCGCCAACAGCCAAGGGTCTTTGGGGATGCAATGCCCACCAACGCCAGCGCCTGCCAATAACATATTGCGTCCCGGGCTTTTGTTGACCAATTGCCGCACT
>JAGWYZ010000061.1 GCA_018969115.1 Chloroflexota bacterium
CTACCCGCAACAATGCCACGCCGCCGCTCAGTTTGCCGGCCCGTTCAAATAATTGGTTGCGAATATCGTTGTCTTTGGTTTTGGCAATTTGTTTGCGAATATCGGCCACACGTTGCCGAATGGCTGCCGGACGGCCTTTGCCGCCGATGAGGGTGAAGGCCGAGCGCACGGCACGAAATTCATCGGCGCTGCCGAGGTCGGCCAGTGACACATTTTCCAACTGATGCCCAGCTTCTTCGGCGACTAATTTGCCGCCGCACAGCGTTGCCAAGTCTTGCAAAATATCGAAGCGCTCGTCACCCGCGCCCGGCACATTGACGGCCAAAGTTGGCAGTGTGCCATGCCGTTTGTTCATCACCAACAAATTGAGCGCCTCGCCCTCAATGTTAAATGACACCACCGCCAAGCCGCGTTGTTTGGCGTGGGCTTGCTCGGCCACCTTTTGCATAATGGGCATGAGGTCGGTGGCGGCGCTGAGGCGATGGGTGGTAAACAAAATGTAGGGGTTGCTTAAAATCGCTTCGCCGCCGCTAGTGGCAAATGATTGCGACTCCCAGCCCTTGTTCCACAATGCGCCTTGAATATATTCGCGGTCGTGGGTGACGCTGTTGCTGGGTCGCACTTCAATGGCCCCTTGTGAGCCAACCACGTCAAAACATTCGTGCAAATGCTTGGCAAGTTCGGTGTTGCCGATCATGGCTTGGGCGAGCGCAATCATTGGGGCGCTGCTGTCCATCGGGCGGGCTTGGGTCTTGATGGCTTCAATCACCAATGGTTGGGCTTTTTCGAGGGCGCGGCGCAGCAACATTGGGTCTACCCCAGCCGTAATTAAGCGGCAGCCATCTTCGATTAAGCGTCGCGCCATCACAACGGCCATTGTGCTGCCGTCGCCCACTTCTTCTTCGATTTGCCATGCCAAATGCCGCGCCATCAGCAAGCCCATGCTTTCAAAACGGCTAGGCAAGCCATAAAATCGGCGGGCTAACCGTGCGCCATCGTTGAGCAATTCGGGGGCCTTGCGCCGTGAATCACGCTCGACCGCAACCAATCGCCCGCGTGGGCCAAGCGTCACTTCAAGCGCGTCGGCCATTTGCTTAAAGCCACGCCGCAAATATTCACGTGCATTTGGGCCAATACAATTCATGGGAAGTAAGAACCAAGAGCCAAGAGCCAAGAACTAAGAACTAAGAACTAAAAATCAAGAATCAAGCGTTCTATTTATAAGCTTTACTCTATATTTTCTCATCTTGGTTCTTGGTTCTTGACTCTTAGCTCTCCATTTACTGCACTCGCAATAAAACGGGTGCGGCTTTCCAAAGGCCTTCGAGGTTGTAAAATGCGCGGCGGGCGGGGGTGAAAATATGCACCACCAAATCGCTATAGTCTAACAAGACCCAACCCGAATCACCGGGGCCTTCAACACGTCGTTTAATTGTTTTGTCTTCAGCTTTCAACATTTCTTGAATATTGTCAGCAATTGCATCGATTTGCCGTGACACATTACCCGAACAAATGACAAAATAATCTGCCACGCCCGATATGTTGCGCAAATCGAGCAACACAATGTCTTCTGCTTTTTTATCTTCTGCGGCGCTTACAGCCAACCGCGCTAATTCCAATCCGTCCACGCACCCATTATACAGAGTAACGAGTGCTGAGTGCTGAGTGGAAAGTGGAAAGTGCAAAGTAGCAAGTAGTGGCACATTACTCTAAACTTAGCGCTCAGGACTCAGGTCTCAGCACTTTCTACTTTCCACTTTGCACTTTGCACTTTCTACTGAGCACTATAATAAAAATATGGTTACGGTTGAAGTCAATGCCCTTGATGAAATCCCTCAATCAGTGGGTTACACACAGGTTGGCGAATATACGCGAATGCGCCCAGACGGCACATTTGAGGTTGAAACCAGCCATCTTATTACTTCGGATGATGCACCCGTGGATAACTTAATTTCTGAAAAGCAGATGCGTTTGTTGACTGAGCCGCTGTATGCATCGTGGCAACATTCGCAATATGGACAGCGGTTTATTGCAACTGCCAATGTTGGTGTATTTGCACGGCCCGTTAACCCAGCAGTGGTCGTTCCTGATATGTTGCTTAGCCTAAATGTTGATCCGTTACATGGCAAACGCATGAATGAGGTGAAAAGCTACCTCATTTGGGAATTTGGTAAATTACCTGATTTGGTGATTGAAATTGTGTCTAATCGCCAAGGCAATGAGTTGAAAGACAAATTGCTTGATTATTTAATGTTGCGGGTTGATTATTATGTAGTATTTGACCCGATGGGTGAGCTGCGCCGTGAAATGGATGGGCAAAGCGTCATTGGCTATTCGCGAAATAATCGCAATTATGTGCGGATGCCGACGTTGTGGTTTGATGAACTTGAGTTGGGTTTAACCCGTTGGCAAGGCCAATTTGAAAACACGGAATATGCGTGGTTGCGTTGGTGTGACCGTGATGGCAATGTGATTTTGACAGGTAAAGAGCGTGCTGATTTAGCGGAACAAAACTTGAAACAAACAGAGCAAAACTTGAAGCAGACAGAACAAGATCTAAAAGAAACCAAATTGCGCGCTGATGAAGCCGAGGCCAAGGCAGCGCGGCTGGCGGTGCGTTTACGTGAATTGGGTATTGCCGATAGTTAAATGGGTGCGAAGCGCGGTCGTTTTAACCGCGCTTCGCCATTTAAGTGGTGGTTACCGATATCCCTCAGCCTGCATATTAAAAAGCTTGGCATAAGTGCGATTAAGTTGCATGAGTTCGGCGTGCGTGCCGAGTTCGCTAATGCGCCCGCCTTCGATCACAGCGATGCGGTCGGCCATGCGCACAGTGCTAAAGCGATGGCTGATGAGAATGGCGATTTTGCCTTCGGTTAGCTCACGAAAACGCTGAAAAATTTCATATTCTTTCTCGGCATCTAGGGCCGCAGTCGGCTCGTCTAACACCAACACCGACCCATCACGCATAAACGCCCGCGAGAGCGCAATTTTTTGCCATTGCCCGCCTGATAACTCGCTGCCTTTGTCAAACCAGCGGCCTAGCATGGTGTCGTATTGCTGGGGTAATGTGTCAATCACTTCATCGCCCCCGCCGCGCTCGGCGGCGGCCTTAATGCGCGGCTCATCGTTTAGCGCCTTAATTTGCCCATAGCCAATATTGTCGCGGGCCGAGGCCTGATATTCGACAAAATCTTGAAAGATGACGCCGATGCTGTCGCGCAGGCTGTTTATGTCATAGTCGCGCAAATCGACGCCATCGAGCAAAATTTGGCCTTCGCTTGGCTCATATAACCGCGTCATCAATTTAATGAGCGTGGTTTTACCTGCACCATTGGCCCCCACCAGCGCGATTTTTTCGCCCGGCCCAATGCTTAAATTTACCCCACGCAAGGCATATTCGCTGCGTCCGGCATATTTAAATGACACATTGCGAAATTCGATGCCGCGTTTGATCGGGCGTGGCACAGGCAGATTGCTCAGCGCTGATTTGCCGCTGAGCGCTATTTGTGGTTGTAATGCCAAGTATGAGAATAAATTGTCTAAAAATAGCCCACTTTCGTAAAGCGAATTGATATTGGTAAAAATGCCTTGAAACAAACCTTGGGCCTGCCGACACAGCGATAAATATAAGGTCATACCGCCCAGCGTAATGCCTTGGGTGATGGTGCGAAAAATGATCCATGCATAGGCGATATAAAAACTGAGGCTGCTGACCAAACCCCACACCACACTTATGCCGCTGCGTTTAACTGCTAAG
Organism: Chloroflexota bacterium; assembly: GCA_018969115.1. Taxonomy (GTDB): domain Bacteria; phylum Chloroflexota; class Anaerolineae; order J036; family Brachytrichaceae; genus AQU-03. The sequence goes on from JAGWYZ010000061.1 coordinate 3,761, forward strand.
GTGGTGTCTTCGTGATAAAACTTCCAAAAATAATCTTGGTATTGCTTGAGCAGTGATTCACCCAATCCAAACAACTTCACTTCTTTGGCACTATGATCAACCGTAAGCAAATATTCAAAATAATTCATGCGGCGGGCTTCGGGGGCACGCCAACTTAATAGACGAAAAGTGAGCTGGCTATAACGCATTTGCGCCATAAAGGCCGGCACACTGGCCCCAAAGAGCAACAGCGTAATAAATGGGCTAAAGGCTAGCAACAACACTGCAAACGAAGTCAGCGTAATGAGGTTTTGCACCAGCATAAACCCAGTGTTGACAATACTCAACACGCGCCAATTGGATTCACGACGGGCATTTTGCAGTTTGTCGTAAAAAGTTGGGTCTTCAAAATACTGCAAATCGAGCGTGAGCGCCTTGCGAATGATGGCGGTATTGATCTCGTTTGATAGCTTGGCATTTAACACATGGTCGAGCAGTCGCCGTACTTGGTTGATGAGGCTGCTAATGATGATGAAGACAAATTCGAGCAATAAATAGGGTAGGGCTGGTTGTAATGTGTCATAAACTAGCGTCCATGCCGCTAATGAATCTAAATTGGCAAGGGTGTTTTTTTGCGAAATCGACTGCACAACGGCATCGACAATCAATTTGCCTACCCATGCCTGTGCCGCTGGCAACAAAGCCGACACCAATGTCACCACCATCATGCCAATAAAGCCCCATTGATGGGCATCCCATACCATTTTGAGGGCACGTGGCATATTTTTAAATGCGTCGCGTGTATCTTTTAGCCGTTCGCGCCAAGGCTTGTTTTTATTGGGTTTTATAGATGAAGGGCGCGGCCCTCGGCGATGGAGATGGGGGTTCATAGAAATAGACTAAGGGTTAAGAATTGAAGATGAGCGATTGCGTAAATTTCAGTTTATGATTATCCCTAATCTTAATCGCTAATCTTAATCCTAAATCCTTAATCCCTAACTCTTTAATGATGAAAGCTGTTGTGATTGAAAAACCCTTCTACGCAACTATTGTTGACTGTGCGACACCGAGTATTGCGCCCAACCAAGTATTGGTGCGGGTCGGGGCAGTAGGTATTTGCGCCAGTGATGTCGAGGTATATGAAGGTACGCGCCCTGCCGATTATGTGCGTTACCCCTGCCAACCCGGCCACGAATGGGCTGGCACAGTGGTGGCAGTTGGCCGCGAGGTTGCTCATCTCAAGTTGGGTGATCGGGTAGCAGTAGAAGGGCATCATTTTTGCGGCAAATGTTATTTTTGCCAGCGTGGGCAAACCAACTTGTGCCAATACTATAACGAATTTGGCTTTACCCTGCCCGGTGCTTATGCCGATTATGTGGCGGTGCGAGCTGATCTGGCCCACCCCTTCACCCCTGATTTGCCGTTTGAGGTGGCGGCATTGACCGAACCCGCCGCTTGTGCTGGGCATGGCTTGTTGCGGGCAGGGGTGCAATCTGGTGACACGGTGGTCGTCATTGGCCCAGGCACAATTGGGCTGTTGGGGGTGGCATGGGCGAAGGCTTTGGGTGCAGGGCGCATCATTGCGGTTGGGGTTGATCGTAATAACGAAGGTTTTGCACGTGCCGTCGGCGCAACCGATTATGTAACATTGGCCGAAGGGGCAGACACACAGGTGAAGGCCATGACTGAGGGGCGCGGGGCCGATGTGGTGTTTGAATCGGCGGGCAACCCGCAGGCGGTGTTATTGGCATTCTATCTGGTGCGACGTGGCGGCACAGTCGTGCAAGTCGGTATCGTGGGTGGTGATCACCATATTCGCCTTTCGCCTGATCTGGCCTGTCTCAAAGATTTGCGGCTGCACGGTGTGTTTGCTTATACCTCAGCCGTGTTTGTTGAGACTTTGCGCCGCATCGAAAATGGAACACTCAATGTGCCCCCACTGATCACCCATCGCCTGCCATTGTCCCAATTTGCCGCTGGTCTTGCCTTGCTCAAGCACAAACCTGAACCAGTGGTTAAAACGGTTTTAATGGTTAATGGTTAATGGTTAATGGTTAATGGTTAATGGTTAGTCATTGACCATTAACCATTAACCATTAGCTCAGCGCTTGTGCAAGGTCGGCGATGATGTCTTCGACATCTTCGATGCCGACCGAGAGGCGCACGAGACCATCGGTGATGCCTTGTTTGGCGCGTTCTTCGGGCGCGATATCGCGGTGTGATGAAATGGCAGGGTAGGTCATTAAGGTATAAATATCGCCGATGCTAGTGGTGGGGGTGATGATCTTACAGCGATCCATCAGGCCAAATACAGCGCTGCGGCTGGCATTAACCAATTCAAATGACACCACGGCCCCAAAATGCCCATTAAATAGGCGTTTACACAACTCGTGCTGGGGGTGACTGGGTAAGCTGGGGTGAAAGACGGTCTTAATGGCAGGCTGTTGCGTTAGCCATGTTGCCACGGCATTGGCGTTGGCGCATTGCTGCTTCATACGCAACGTCAGCGTTTTCATCCCGCGTGACACCATTCGTGCCTCATAAGGGGCTAAATTTAGCCCGATCAAGCGCAAGAATTTTTGGGCACTTTTTAATAATTCGGGGTCATTAATGGCGACTGCACCGGCGGCAATATCGCCATGCCCATTCAAATATTTAGTAGCACTGTGCATGATGATGTCTACGCCGTCGTGAACCATGCGTCGTAGCACTGGTGTGGCAATCGTAGCATCGACAATCACACGCGCCCCAATTTCGTGCGCCATCGCGGTTAAGGCCGGTATATCTGACACTTTTAACATTGGATTAGAGATTGCCTCTAAAATCAGCACATCGGGTTGCTGTTTCACCATTACTTGTGCTACCTCTGCCAAATTGGTGGTATCACACAGCAATGTTTCATAACCTTGAAGCGCAAAAACATCTTTGAGTAATGTAAAGGTCGAGCCGAATACATCACGGGCACACAACACTCGTTTGGTTTTGTTTTTGGGTGATGGGGTATAGAGTGCGGTTTGAATTGCCAAAAACATGGCGGACATGCCAGTTGCAGTAGCAATTGCACCCTTGGTTTCTTCTGCCGAGGCGATGGCAATTTCGAGCGCTTGCACGGTGGGGTTGCCACGCCGAATGTAGGTGAAGCTTTCATTGACATTGGCAAAACCCCAGTCGATGCCCTCGGCATTGGTTTGCACATAGGTGGCGCTCGACACAATCGGCATTACAGTGGGTGCACCTAGACGATTGCGTTCTGGGTGTTCACCATCGTGAACGATACGTGTAGTAAGTTTATGTTGAGACATAAGGAAATAGTTGGTTGAATGGTTGATTCGTTGAATGGTTGAATGAGTGAATAAATAGAGCTTATGGGATGGAGAGTATAAATGACAAAAAAAGTTGATGTCGTGCTTATCCGACATCAACCAATCAACCCAATCACCCTTCAACTCAATTTTCCAAAATCAACTTATAGCCAACCCCAAATACAGTTTCGATCTCGACACCACTGCCCGAGATGCGTTTGCGTAATTGACCAACATGTACATCGACAGTGCGGGTTTCACCTGCAAAATCAAAGCCCCATACTACCTCGAGTAAGCGTTCGCGGGTAAAAACAATGCCTTTGTTTTCGAGCAATGTCACGAGCAAATCAAATTCTTTGGCCCGCATTTGTATCAGCTTGTCTTCGACCCAAATCTCATGACGGGCTACATCGACCCGTAACTTGCCAAGGTTTAAGATTTGATCGGGGGCGGGGGTGTTATTGCGATTGTTTGTTCTGCGCAAAATGGCTTTGATGCGTGCCATCAATTCACGCGGGTTAAATGGCTTGGTCATGTAATCATCGGCCCCTAACTCTAGGCCGACAATTTTTTGCACATCGTCATCGCGTGCGGTTAGCATAATGATGGGTAGGTCTGATTTGTTGCGTACCCGTTTGCACACTTCCCAGCCATCAATTTGGGGCAGCATTAAATCGAGCACCATCAATGCGGGAGGTGATTCAGACAATGCCATTTGCAAGCCGGTTGCACCATCATATGCCCGCAATATACGATATCCGGCTTGTTTTGCGTAAAGCTCAATCAGATCAATAATATTTCGCTCGTCGTCAACGATCAATAGTGTTTCTGTACTCACGGTTATTTTGTGTTTTTAAGCGCATCTTCAATGGCAGCTTTAAACACCGAATAGGGTTGCGCGCCGACCACGAGTTTGCCATTAATTAAAAATGAAGGTGTGCCACGCACCCCAAAACGCTGACCTTCTTCTGAATCAATTTGAACCCGCCCTGTTGTGTGATCTTCGTTGAGGCATTTGCTAAATGTGGACATGTCAATTTTTAAGGCGGTGCTAGCCAGTTTGATCAGATCGGCTTTGTTTTGTGGGATTCGCCCAATGCGGCTTCGCTCGTCAAACAACGCGGTGTGATAGTCCCAAAACGCATTTTGATCGGCGGCGCATTCGGCAGCTTGGGCTGCCAAAAATGAAATATCACCCAAGGCTGGGTATTCTTTGTAGCTAATTTTGACTTTGCCTGTCGCGACATATTCTTGCAAAATACGTGGGAAGGTTTCGCTGTGGTAACGCAAGCAATAAGGACATTGAAAATCGCTATATTCAATAATGGTTACTGGCGCATCGGCCTTGCCTTGGGTATTGCTGGGGCGCAACGAGACATTTTGAATATTGCTAGCGGCTGCGGGAGGGGCTTGCTGGCTGCTGGCCGCGCCATTGCGTTGGGTGCTTTCGTTAATCACCTCTTGTAAGGCTGATTTAACCATTTGTTTTAATTCGGCTTGTGCGTTTGGGGCGGCCCCAGCCTTTAACAATTGCAACATTGCACCATTGGTGCTAATCATTAATGCACTAAACAATAACATGGCACCAAACAGCGACCCTAGCACAAACCAGCACAAAGTCATGATATCGGTTCTTTTTTCTTTTTTTTCTTGCTCTTCCATTTTATTTCCTGTGTGCTAAAAAGGGCTTTGCCAAAATCACTATCGCATTAGAGCAGATTCCAAGTTGATAAAAAGTTTTGTCGGTTTCATTATCTCTCCTCTAAGCATAGCTTAGAGGAGAGATAATGAAACCGATCCTGCATCTTGCAGGAATTTGTGCTATTTTCATCAAGAATAGTGAGATAGTGAATTGGGCGAAAACATATTTTAATTTCCACTGTTGATTGAGGGGATGCGTATGTATATATTAGCACCAAATGTTAAATTTGAGCACCCTGCTTACGATTGATATTTGAAAATTGTAACCCCATGCGAGCAAGGCCGATAAAACCGAAAATAATTAACAGTATCTCTTGATAAATCACTGAGACAAACGCAAAGGCAACGGCTACATTTGAATCGATACCGAAAGGGATGACGAGTGATTGGGTGGCAAACATTTGCACTACGCCTAGTCCGCCGGGGGCTGAGGGCAAAGCACCCCCTAAGTTGGTGGTGGTAGAGACGAACCCAGCTTGTATCCATGCCGTTGGCATAAATGCGCCCATCAAAAAATACATTACCATAATCGAGGTGGCCCACACCCCAACGGTGAGCAAGATGGCAAAGAATAATTTGCCTGGGGTGCTGATGAGGGCAAAACTGGCTCGAATATCACGAAAACGGGCAATGAGTATGTCACTATTGAGTTTTGGAATATAGCGGCAAATGGTTTTGATGAGGGTTTCGACCCGCGCCGATTGCCATAACACAAACCCAAACACCAGCACCATGAGCAAAATAAGCATGCCACCAATGGTGGCAGCTGTGACAAATTGCGGCGGCATTGGCACAATTTGGGCGAAGCCAGCAAACATGATGAGCACTGCCGACAAATCTAAAAACCGCTCGACCACGATGGATGACAATGCCCGTGTCATGGTGATGGATGTGCGTTGGCTGAGGGCATAGGCCTTGCCCACTTCGCCAGCCCGTAGTGGGATGAGCATGTTCATCATATAGCCAATGTTATAGGCGTGCATCGTTGGCCAAAACGGGGTGTTATCGAGTAATACTGACCACCGCCAACCACGGAAGCCAACGGTGGCAAAAAAGGCGAGGGTGCCCGGCACAAACCAAATCAATTGGGCAGTAGCAAGACTTTGGCCTAATGCTTGAAAATTGACATCTTTAAAAATGAGATAGAGTGCGATGAGGCTGATGACAATGCCCAGCCAGACTTTCCAGTTTCGTAACATTGTGCGCCATTCTACTATTTTGCAAGAGTATGCAACGCGGGTTTGCTATTGTGCTGGAGGTCCATCGCACCGCGTTAAAGCATGAAGTTAGGTCTGCGGTATTGCAAGCGCAGAGTTGAAGCTTGCCATTTGTTCAGTTGAAAGTGAGAATTGGCAAAATAAAGCGCGGTTTTCGGGGGTATCACGATGAAAATCGCTGCCGCCTGTGACAATTAGGCCATGTTTAACTGCCCAACTTAAGTAACTTGTGCGATGTTCCAACGGATTGCTGGCGTGATAGACTTCGATGCCATCCAAGCCATTAACGAGCAAATCTCCGAATAATTCGGCAATATTGCCAACATAGAGTGAAGGATGCGCAAATACGGCAATACCACCAGCATTATGAATTAATTGAATGGCTTGGGCGGGCGTTAGCCCTTGATGTGGCGAAAATGCCAGTTTCCCCTCAGCCAAATAACGATCAAATGCTTGTTGGGTATCGCGCACTACCCCCATTTCAACCAAGGCTTTGGCAATGTGGGGCCGCCCCAAGACGGCATCACCCGCAATGCTACGCACCCGCTCAAATTCGAGCACAATTCCCGATTTGGCTAATTTGGCGATGATTTTACGTGCACGTCCGTCACGCACTTCACGCAACCCAGCGATTTGCTGGGCGATAGCCGATATTGGGGAGGTAATTCGCACCCCATAGCCCAAGATATGCACTTCGCCTTGCGGCGAAAGCGCACTGACCTCGATGCCGGGAACGATGCGTACCCCATGCACAAGACCTGCCTCAATTGACTCGTCGTGCGCGGCCATTGTGTCATGATCTGTAATTGCAAGGGTTGTAACACCAAGTTGGGCTGCCAATGCCACCAGCGCTGTCGGGCTTAGTTCACCGTCAGAAGCTGTGGTATGACAATGCAAGTTAGAAATTTGCAAGCGTATATACCGACCTATTTTCTATTGTAATCGCAATTAATGAAACGAAGATATATTGATATGATTGCAATGCAAAGATTGTAAATATAACTCTAGCAATGCTAAAACCGAAATGGGGCTTTTAATGAGGTTAACGAGGTTCTACTGCCAAGCGGACTGCGGTTCTTTCCGAGCCATCGATATCAACATCTGAAAAAAATGGGACGATAATCACATTGATGCCATCTAGCAACAAATAGCCACGCGCAATAGCCGCTGCCTTGATGGCTTGATTGACTGCGCCCGCTCCGATCGCCTGTACATCTACTCGCCCGCTTTCACGCACAACCCCAGCAATTGCGCCAGCAACTGCAGTTGACCGTGAGTTTGCAGAAACCTTAATGACCTCTGGTGGTATCTTTGTGTATATCATTGTATTTGTCATTGTTTCAATATTGTTTTTCCGCTGCAATATTCTGTATTTAATCTCGTATTATTATTAATAGATGCAAGCTTAGATTATTATATCTGTCATTTTATCTTGCTGTAAACATTTCATTTCTATGGTTTTTTAGCAACAGACTTAAGGCTAATTTTTAATTAAACCGATTATGACAATAGAAAATTAATAGGTAAATACGAGCGGATATTTGCAGTGTTACATAAAAAGATATGCTATAAATTAGGCTTTGGTCATGTAACTGATGAATGATAGCTATCTCTGAATCTATCTTTTAGATATCTTGTATATATCTTCTTTTCGTCGCAATTATTATATGGCTTTTGGGTTTACCTCTAAGTATTGAGAAGATATTTTAGAGCAAATTTCTAAAAGATGAAGGGCCTATTTCACGATCTATCTCCCACAGCTACGCTGTGGGAGATAGATCGTGAAATCAGCAAAACCTTTTATTAACTTGGAATCTGCTCTATATTATCGAAATGCAAATGTCTGCGTTTGATGTTTCAAAAAACATCTTTTATGGAAAATGAGTATACAAAGATCATTCGTCTAACAATTGTTGGGCAGCCTGATAGGGGCTGAGTTGGCGCTGAGCGACTTGTGCAATAAAACTCCCAGCTTGATGTCGTACAAAACGCAGTCTCACCAATTCCTCGGCAGTCTTAAGAATGCGTGATTCGGCAATCATACGCAGACGGTCTTGAATGCGACCTGACGTATATAAATAATTGTGGTGGGTTTGAATCGTTTTAAGCAGTTCACCAATGCCCTTGCCAGATTCGGCGCTAGTGCCGACTACAGGTGGCATCCAATTGGCATCACGTGGCATATCGAGCATGAGCATGGTTTTGAGATCGCCGATAGTGCGCTGGGCATCGGGTTTGTCGCATTTGCTCACCACGTGAATATCGGCAATTTCGAGGATACCGGCCTTGATAGCCTGAATGTCATCGCCAAGACCCGGGGCTGAGACGACTAAGGTGGTGTGCGAGGCTCGCACGACCTCAACTTCGTCTTGCCCAACTCCCACTGTTTCGATGATGATTAAGTCGTAACCGGCGGCATCGAGCACATCGACGGCATCGAGCGCGGCGCGGCACAGGCCACCTAATGAGCCACGGGTTGCCATGCTGCGAATGAACACACCCGGGTCGCCTGATAAATCATTCATGCGAATACGGTCACCCATAATTGCACCGCCGCTAAAGGGGCTAGAGGGGTCGATGGCAACAATGCCAATGCGTCGCCCCATTTGCCGTGCCGCCGTAGCCAATGCTTTTACTAAAGTCGATTTGCCGCTGCCGGGCACGCCCGTAATGCCAATAATATGGGCTTTGCCGGTGTGATGGTATAGCGCATTTATTGCAGGGCGACATTCGTCGTCACTAGTCTCGGCGCGAGTAATTAGCCGTGCGACATCACGTTGGCGGCCTGCCAGCACGCCGGAGATGAGGTCAAGGGAGGGGATCATAGAAAGTGCTGAGTGCTAAGTGCTGAGTGCTAAGTGCTGAGTGCTAAGTGGAAAATATTCTCAGCACTCAGCACTTAGCACTTTTTATCTTTTCCCTCGCGCTTCAACCAAGGTGCGGACTGAGTTGACGATGGTGTCGGGTGGGGTGTCTTGTAGAAAAAAGTCGGCGACCCCCATCTTTTTGAGGGTGGCTGCATCGGCATCGGGGATGACGCCACCGCCGATAACGATGATGTCGGTGGCATCCTTTTCTTTGAGCAAGTTGAGGATGCGCGGAAAATGGGTCATGTGTGCGCCAGACAACATGCTAACGCCGATGACATCGACATCTTCTTGAATAGCGGCGTTGACGACATCTTCAGACGAGCGGTGTAAGCCAGTGTAGATGACATCCATACCGGCATCGCGCAAAATACGCGCCACGACCTTTACGCCGCGATCATGCCCATCAAGCCCAACTTTGGCAATTAACACACGAATGGGGGAGGACATTTTTAGTTGAGAATTAAAGGTTGAAGGTTAGGGTTAAGCGTTATCTCTTTCAACCCTTGACTCTTCACCTTTAACTTCTAGCTATGGCTTTACTTCAAAAATAGCTTCGACTTCAACGGCATAGTTTTCGGGGATAACCATGCCAACGGCGCTGCGGGCATGGCGACCGGCTTCGCCAAAGACTTCGAGGAAGGTATCGCTGGCCCCGTGAATGACACCGGGGGTGTTGGTAAAGTCGGGGCCAACATTGACCATGCCGAGCACTTTGACCACGCGCACCACATTCTCGACCCCCACCAATGAATGGACGGCCCGAATGCAGCCCAAGGCGCACAATTTTGCAGCCTCATAGCCTTGTTCGACGGTCAGGTCTTGGCCCAGTTTGCCTTTGATTTGGGTGTCGCCCCAGCGTGATACTTGGCCTGAGGTATAGACCAAGTTGCCGCTGCGCACTGCGCCCATAAGGCGACCCAAATTTAATTCGACTTTTTCGAGCGTATAGCCCATTTGGTTAAGTTTGTTTTCGTATGACATGATTAAAAAACGAGAGATTATGCCATCTTCTTGATAAACAAGGGTGATTTTGGCGAAAACCAATTTCAACACACATTATTGAGAAGAAGCAGACTATGAATTAAAAATTCGTAATTATTTATTGTGCCGATGCCTCAAACATTGTCATCAGCAAGTTGTCGGTTGGCACATATTCATCGGTGAGTAAAAATTGGGCCGTTTCCGCCACGTTATTCATTTCGGCATCGCTCACCAAGCCATTATTAATATTGGGAGTGTTGTCTTCGCCACTAATATTAATGAAGGCTGGCACGTCGATGGGTTGGTTGCTGGCTAGAATAATATAAGTGCTTCGGATCAGGGTTTTCCAATCTTGATCGGTCGGCACAAAATAAACATATTTGAATGATTGTTTGAGCGTACGCAAAAATGCACCAACAAAAGGCTGTTGTTGCCCATCGATCAAATTTAACATGTAAATGCCGTTATCGGTCAAATGTTGGGCCACGATGTTGTTAAATTCACGAGTGGTTAAATGGTAAGGCACCGAAAAGTCGTTAAATGCGTCACCTGCGATCATGTTGTATTTGCGCGTGGGTGGCAAATTGATCAAAAATTGGCGTGCATCTGCGCTGGCCGATTTAATACGTGTGTTGCGGTCAAGCCCCAAACGGTCATAGGCGGTTTCGGTTACGCCCGGGTCAATCTCAACGACTTCGATGGCGGCGTTTGGGTAAACGGCCTCAACAAATTTAGGCAAGGTATAGCCGCCCCCGCCAATAAACAAGGTGTCGAGTTGCTTATAACGTGGCTGCATATATTCAAGCAGTTCGGCCCCAATTTGTTCATAGGCATAACGCAGTTTGCGTGGGTTGTCGAGCACGGTATAGCTGTGCACCAACCGGTCGAGGGTCAATACTTGATAGGTTGTGTCATTGCGCACATCTTCACGCACCCGAATGCAAAAATAATTGGTTTCGCGGTAACAGGGCGATGCCATTACTGATTTGGCGGGTGTAAGAAACATGCCCATCATGATTAAGCCCCCAATCACTGCCGCGCTGACGGCTGACCGCGCTGGTCGGCTCGACCATTGTCCCAACACAATTCCCATCATCATAAGCAAAATGCCCGTGCCGAGCAAAATACTGCGGGTTCCAAACCATTGAATGAGGTAAAAACCGGTTAAAAAAGTGCCTAAAATGCTGCCTAAGGCTGACATGGCATAAATGCGCCCGATTAAATTGCCACTTTTGCTCAGGTCTTTTAAGGATAATTTGACCACCAATGGCGAAATGGTGCCAAGCAAAACACTCGGCAACAAAAATAACCCCGCGATGTAAAACACCATGCGGGCAATGAGCGGTAACCCACTCATCGCCGACATTAAGCCTTTTTCGCCCAAAATACTCACCATCAGCAACACGCTAATGCTGCCTAGCCCAGCCAAAATAAACAATGTGCCAAGCAAACGCCGTGAGGCGTAGCGGTCTGCCAATTTGCCACCAACATAGTTGCCTAGGCTCATGCCTGCCAAAATAATGCCGATGATGCTGGTCCAGGTGTAAAGCGATACCCCGATGAATGGGGCCACGATGCGCCCAGCCACCAGTTCAATTACCATGACACAGGCATTGCTAATGAATACAATGAGGCTGGGTTGCCACAACCAATCTTTTTTATTTTCTTGCATGATTATTCGATCACAACCTTACTCAGATCGTCCTTATTTTCGGGGTATTTGATGTCGAATTTTTTGAGCATAGTGACCAACACGGTTGAGATGACCAGATCGCGATACCATTTTTTATTGGCCGGAACCACATACCAAGGTGCCCATTCGGTGCTGGTTTTGCTCAATACGTCTTCATAGGCCTGCATGTAATCATCCCACAAAGCGCGTTCTTTTAAGTCGCCTACGCTAAATTTCCAGTGCTTTTCGGGGTCATCTAAACGGGCTTGTAGGCGCTCTTTTTGTTCATCTTTGCTAATATGCAAAAAGAACTTTAACACAATGGTGCCTTCGTCTGATAATAAACGCTCAAAGTCGTTAATGTGATCAAAGCGTTTCTTCCATGTGTCTTCGGGCACAATATTGTGCACCCGCACGACTAAGACGTCTTCGTAATGGCTGCGATTAAAAATGACAATTTCGCCTTTGCCGGGAGACAGCGAATGAATACGCCACAAATAATCATGATCAAGTTCTAGGGCAGAGGGCACTTTGAATGAGGCCACACGCACCCCCTGCGGGTTTACGCCATCAAACACATTCCGAATCACGCCATCTTTACCACCTGTATCCATCGCTTGTAGCACAATTAATACTTTGCGTTTGTGCTCAGCATACAGTTTTTCTTGCAAAACCTCAAGTTCGGCGTTTAGTTTGGCGGTGTGTTTGTTGCCGTCTTCTTTATCGCCTTTAAACTCGCTGATGTCATTCGGGTCAAACTCGTTTAGGTTTATTTTTGTGTGTGGGCGAATGCGGTATTTGTCCATTTTGATAACCGTAAGTATAGCTTGACAATGGCAAATCGTGAATGGGTTGGTGGGTTGAATAGTTGAATAGTTGATTGATGGTTCATAAGTTACGAGTCATCATTCAACCAATTAACTATTCAACTAACCAACTATTCAACTATCATAAAGTGGATAATACAGGAACATTTATTCTGCTTGTTTATGCGTCAACGGAAATCTCGTGCACCACTTCAGCCTGTTACCCAAATGCTATTGTTTACAAGTATGGCTTGTATCGGGGGGGCAGCAGCGATGGCGTTTGGGGTGATTCGGCTTAACACAGTGTCATTGCAAGCTAGTTTGCCTTTTTGGCCTACTTGGCCTCCCATTACATGGCTGGTGGCTGGTCTGCTCATTTCTGTCCCAATGACAGCGTTGGCGGTTTTGCGTACCATGTTATGGTTGATCGACGATCAGCGCTACCGCATTTTAGATTCAGGGCAAATTGACCAGATGGAAGGTTTACATTTTGAGCATTATGTGGCACGGTTATTAAGGCATCTGGGCTATCGCACCCACGTTACCCCCGGCTCAAAAGATTATGGGGTTGATGTGGTGGCCGAGCGGGCCGGTGAACGTTTTGCCATTCAAGTAAAACGCTACAAAAGCAAAGTCTCGCGTCGCGCTGTGAGCGATGCCGTTGGCGCAATGAAACATTACCACTGTAACCGCTGTATGGTCGTCACCAATTCTTACTATACCGATGATGCGTATTTACTGGCTCATGCTAATGATTGCATTTTGGTTGATCGTGACGAATTGTCGCAATGGATTAGCGCCTATAAAATGGGCAGTAGTGGTACATGGGCCATGAAAAATTTATTTGCTTATGGGGCATCGGTTGCCAATGGTTTTGTTTTGTTTCTTACATTTGTCACACTTTATAATATGCTTTCATTTCTTTTGCCCCATACCAGTATTTTGGGCTTTTCTTTAGCAAATGGGCAATCTGTGCATGTCAATCCACTCATTTTGCCAACACCCGCGCTGGCATCCGGTTCTGGTCGCGCCAATATTGAACGGGTGTGGGTTGAGCCGAACGTCAGCGAAAATGGGGTGCGCGGGCTATCCATTCATGCCCGTTTTAACATTGATAATGCTAAGGGAATCCCGCATTTGCTGGTGCTTACTTTTAGCGATGCCAATCGCAAACCGGCCCGTATCACCATAGAGCGTTCATTTCAACCTGAAACAGACTCGCAACTTTATGCCGATAGCCTTGTTTTTGTGCCGTTCGACCAAATTAACCCAGCGCTCACCAAAATTCAAAATAAATATACCGGCTATGTCAAAGCCCAAATCATTCAAGCCAGCGATCGCCACATGCTTGCTCAATCGGGCGAAGTGGCGGTGACGGGGAATTAAACAAACAAAAGGACAAAAAGTTTTCGCCAAAATCACCATCCCTCTGTCCCCACAAGGGACAGAGGGATGGTGATTTTGGCACATAGATCCTCTAGCCATAAAACGCCAACAAATCAGCCACACGGCGCTCCCAACCAAACACATTCCAAATACGATTTTGGGCAGCTTCGCCGATAGCGCGGGCGGAGCGCTCATTGTCGAGCAGCCACAGCAGGGCTTGTGCAAAATCATCAACATTGCCCGGCTGGGTCAGTAACCCGCTATGGTGATGCTCAACATAAACCCGATTCATGCCAATATCGCTCACTACCATCGGTTTGCCGCATGTCATGTAATCGACCACCTTGCCGGCACATTTGGCGCGGTTAATATTGCTATCGCGATATGGGTAAATGGCAATGTCTGCCGCCACCATGCGTTGCAACACGTCTTCGTGCGGCATAAACGAATGAAACTCAACTGCGCCGCTAATATTGGCCTCTTTCACCATTGCCCGCAACGAAGGCATCCCCTCGCCTGTGCCAATGATGCACCACCGCAGCCGATGATGTACTTGGCTAACGCGCTCCATTGCCTGTACAGCCACATCCATATCATGCCCATTCGGCACTGTGCCGACGTAAATAATCACTGGCTCATTGCCCCAGCCAAAAAAATTGCGCAAGGCTTGCCGGTTACGTTCTTGATCTGACACATACGCTCGTACACTGGCATCTGGCCCATTGGGCAATAGACCTAATTTCGGTACTTTGGGTTGACATAATTCGTGGGTGCGTTGCATCAATGTTTGGCTAGCACAAGTAACACCAGCAGCGTTGCGCAAACACCAGCGCTCTTGCCATATCATCACCTGTTTTTGCAGCCAGCTATAATTGTTTATATTGACCCAGCCCCCTGCGCCTTCCCAATCGTCATTGTCTACAAAAATAGGGATGGTGCTGCGCCGTAGCACTTGTAATAGCCACATGGCCAAGGCCCCTGGCCCCACTGGCTTGAATACGTGAATGAGATTGGGCTGAATAGCAATGGCTCGCGCTGCCAACTTATTGGCTTGGCTGAGATAACCGAGTGCTGAATTAGGGTTGCGGCCCAGCCGTACGTTTTCAACCGAAACCCCCTGATATTCCCAAATTTTCCCGCTATCGGCGACATTGTCATAGGGTGGGATGAGAATATTGACTTGATGCCCACGCGACACCAATGCCGTCGCCATGGGAACCATTCGTGCACTGACAGTGGCCTTGGGAGTGCTAGCGAATGGGGCAATAAATACAATCTTCATAATAAAAAAGGATGAAGGATAAAGGATAAAGGATGAATCTTCGCCCTTTATCCTTTATCCTTCATCCTTCATCCTTCATCCTTCATCCTTCATCCTTCATCCTTCATCCTTCATCCTTTATCTTTCATTCCTACAATCATTGGTTCGCCCCATGCCGCCCATGTAAAACGATGTTCACCAATAGCCTCGGTGCATAATTCAATCGATACGACACTGCCTGGGTCAATAGGAAGCGGCACTTTAAACGATTGCCAGCACCTTAAATTGGTGTGTTGTGCCCACAACCGCCAGCCATTGACCCGTACCCGAAACGCTACCAAGTTATCGGCTGCAATTTCTGCCCCATCTCGAATGGCGATGCTAAAAGACAATTCGGGTGACTTTATATCGACTGGTAGGGCTTGGGTATACGCAATAATTGCTTCACCTGACAAGGGTGGGTGTGCAAAAATACTTGAGCATGGCTGTCCATCAGCGATGGCGACCCCCAACGCCACTTCCATTCCGTTGTTATCGCCCGAAGCACTGATGCGCGCTAGCTTGAATTGATCAATAAGCGAAATATGCCATGCTTGGGCGGCATGATTCGCTAGCGCTGGTGAATAATTGCGTTGCCATAGCAAAAACTGAGCGTAATTGGTCAGTTGCATCAGCGTCGCATCATCCATGGTGCGGGTTAATTCAAGCAAGGCTTGGGTTTGATTATTCATTGTTTGTTTTGCTTAAAATGTTCACACCATGGGGTTAATGGGCAGCGTTCACATTCTGGTTTGCGGGCATGGCATATCTCGCGTCCGTGATAAATAATATTCAGATGAAACGGGCCTTGCGCACCAACTGGGCATAAATCATTCATAATCTCATGCGCTTCGTCGGCGGTCACTTTGGGGCCAATCATGCCAACCCGCCTACTCACCCGATGCACATGGGTATCGACCGGAAAAACCCGCATGTTGTAACAAAACAACAACACAATGGCGGTTGTTTTGGGGCCAACGCCGTGTATCGACATCAGCCATTTTTGTGCTTCTTTGACTGGCAACTCGGCCAAAAAATCAATATTGAGCTTGCCGCGTTGGCGGGTAATGTGGCTAAGTGCGGCTTGAATACGCGGCCCTTTTTGGTTTGCCAACCCAGCCGGACGAATGGCATCAATTACGGCTTCGGGGTCGGCGTCACGTACATCTTCCCAGGTGCGAAAACGCACCCGCAAGCGTG
>JAGWYZ010000062.1 GCA_018969115.1 Chloroflexota bacterium
ATGAAATTGTCAAGATGATTAACAAAATCGTAATAGCAGCTGCGATAGGAATGGAAGCCCCTAATACGCCAGCACCACTAATTGCAGCGGCGGCGGCCAGCACAATTAAAATTTCTTGGGTAGCGTATGCGGTCGATGACAAAGCATCGCTGGCAAACACAGCCAACGCAACAACTTTGCCAATGGCTTGATGCTGAACGTCATCGCTACGCAATGGACGACCGATCAAAATTCTTCCGAGATTCATGATATTATATTTTGCTCCTGTTTGTGCATAAGCCAAAAAAAAGCGCCGCCAACCCAGTGTTAATGAGATATGAGCGACGGCTTGGCTTTAGCTTATTTATTTAACGCACAAATAATGAATTATAAGCACATTGTCTTGATTTTATATTATCAATTGAAAGATACCAAAATCACGACTGTGATCGTTGACGTAAGGCCTCATAAATGGCTATCGAACCCGCAGTTGCGGCGTTGAGCGATTCGATTTTGCCATACATAGGTAACCGTAACAAAAAATCGCTGGTATCACGCACCAACCGACGCACGCCATCGCCTTCATTACCAACCACAAGCGCCAACCCGCCTTTAAGGTTGGTTTTATAAATATCTTGAGCGCGTGGATCATCTTGCAAGGCCCCAACCCACACATCATGTTTCTTTAATAACTCGATTGCCCGCACCAAATTCACCACTTGCGCAATGCGCAAATGTTCGGTTGCACCCGATGAAGCATGAACAACAGCAGAGGTAACACTGGCACTTCGGCGATCACTCATCACAACCCCATGTACCCCAGCGGCCTCGGCGGCGCGAATGAGCGCCCCAAGATTTTGTGGGTCTTGGAGTGTGTCTAAAATGAGAATAAACGGGGACTGTTGCTTCTCGGCGGCATAATCCAAAATATCTTCGAGCTGTACATAAGGGTAATCTTCAACCACCAATGCCACGCCATGCGTATTTTCGGCAATACGGTCTAGTTGATCAAATGGCACAATATTTACCGGCACATGACGCGCCAATGCCAATTCATTCATTTCCTGAATTAATGGCGCATCTTTTACGCCTCTTCCTAATAAAACCCGATGGATTTTGCGCCGCCCCGCACGTAAGCATTCACGCGCCGCATGTCGCCCGTAGATATGTTCCATAAATTGTGTAACTCTATGCTTGAGTTTACCCCACAATTAAGCAATAAAAACAGATTTGTGCTCTATTCGTATCTTTTGCAATATTGTATCATCACACCCACCTGAAATGTCATTTACCCTTTACCCCGCCATCGATTTGCGCAATGGGCAAGTCGTGCGCCTAAAACAAGGCGACCCCAATCAACAAACCACTTATGCCACCCGCCCAACCGAAGCGGCCCAACGTTGGCACGCGGCTGGGGCTGAATGGATTCATGTCATCAATTTAGATGGCTCGTTTGGCGATGGGGTGGGCACTGCCGCCAACCGCAGCGCCATTCAACAAATATGTGCCTTGGGTATATGCAAAGTACAAACTGGCGGTGGCATGCGCACCTTAGACGACATTGCCGTTGCCTTTGATGCCGGGGCAACTCGT
Organism: Chloroflexota bacterium; assembly: GCA_018969115.1. Classification (GTDB taxonomy): domain Bacteria; phylum Chloroflexota; class Anaerolineae; order J036; family Brachytrichaceae; genus AQU-03. The sequence goes on from JAGWYZ010000062.1 coordinate 1,573, forward strand.
GTGGTCATTGGCACTGCCGCCGTTGAAAACCCGCCATTGGTGGGTGAGGCTATCAAACGCTATGGGGCCGAAGCGATTGTAGTTGGGTTAGATAGCAAAGATGGTCTGGTAATGACACGGGGCTGGCAAACTGGCAGCGGCATCCTTGCCTGTGATCTCGGTTTGCAAATGAAAGAGATGGGTGCGATCCACGCTTTATATACTGAGGTCGGGCGCGATGGCTTGCTAAAAGGTGCAGCAGCAGAGATGACCGGCGCATTAGCCCAACTCACCGGCCTCAGCGTCATTGCATCAGGTGGCGTGGGTAGTTTGACCGATATCGAAGAATTGACCCAATATCATCGCTTTGGCGTGAATGGGGTGGTCGTTGGCAAGGCGCTTTATGAAGGGCGCGTCGATTTGGCTGAGGCGCTCAAAAAGGTATCGATGGTCGATTGAATGTGATGCTGCACCCATGTCAATTCATCTTGGTTGATTTCGTGCCCCATGCCCGGATATAAACGAGTAGTAATATCGGCTTGTAATGTCTTGAAGATTTTTTCAGAGCGATAGACCCGTGCTGCGGGAATGTGAAAATCAACATCGCTGCACCCGATAAAAACAGGCGTACCAACCAATGACCCACTATAAACCCGTTCTTGATCACCATTTTCGATCAATGCGCCACTTAACCCAATTACCCCAGCATAGCGTTTGGGTCGCCGTGCAGCATATTCTAAAGCCAAGCACGCCCCTTGCGAAAACCCTAGCAACAGCGTATGCGTGGCCGAAATGCCTGCCGCACCAATTTGTGCCAATAGTGCATCTATTGTTGCCATCGATGCCGAAAACCAAGGCTCATTGCTGGCGATAGGCATGATAAAACGATTGGGATACCAAGTGTGATTGGGGGCTTGTGGGGCCAAAAATGCCACATCGGTTTGTGGCAATGCCTTGGCAAATGCCAACATGTCAGCGGCACTGCCGCCACGGCCATGCAGCATCACCATCGCTACCCGCGCTTTATTTAACGGTGTACCAGCATAAAAAATGGATTGTTGGGGTTGCATATTTAATTTCAAGTCTGTGTGTGAGTAAGCCAAGCAATCAGCTTATGATAAAACGACTCAATCGTGTCATTCTGAGCATGTTGGTGATAAGTGGCCGAATAACCATGTTAGGGTTATCACGCTGCTGGCACAAGCCAGTGTTTGCCCATTAGCACGGCAGCAAATGGGCAAGCGCTCGACGATGGTTTTGTGATTAAATAATGGAGCGCCGTTATCTTGACAGCGTTTCTACGGCGTTCCTTATTTATTTTTGAATTAAAACATACCCCCAAGGCATGAGCATATAACCGTTGCTTTGAATACGCCCGATTGCTTGGGTTACGCCATGTTGGGCTTTGTCGCGCCCAACTTCGGCGTTGATTTTATTCGCATCAAAATCGATGTCTTCCCAAATATCAACCGATTTAACATCGGTGCGGCGCATTAACACTTGTTGTACATAATTTTTGCTATAAATGTTATACCAAATGGCCGAAGTTGGCTCGCCGTCTGCTTTAAACTCTAAATCATCGGCATTGCCTTGAAATAAATCGGGGCAACGTTCACGGCTTTGCACATCTTGAATACGAAATGAGCGATCGCCGATTAAAGTTCGCACCAATACCAAACGTTTTGCCACTCGTGTCAACTCATTGAGCGGTATTTGTATCGATGGCAAATGTAATAAAACATTATTGCACATCACTACGTCAAATTCGTTATCGGCAAAAGGCAGGTTAAAAATGTTTGCTTGCTTAAATTGAACATTGGCTGTGTTGGCCCACGCCTGTTGCGCCAATGCCACATATGAGGCGGTTGCATCTGCCCCTGTGTAATAAAATGGCACTTCGATTTCGCGTTTTAAGCTGCGCAAATAATGCCCAACCCCACAACCGACATCAAGTATTGAATCATTGGGTTGAATATGAGGCTTGATTACTTTTGCTGCAGATTTGGCCGATTCCATTTCGGGGCTGTCGCCAATGGCCCGTTTAAACATCAATTGACCGTATTGGGTGTAACGATCCCACATTGTAGAAGGTTGATTATGTAAAGTCATGCGTGTAAATACTGGCAATATCACTGTTGATATTGTGTTATTTCATTAGATCATGATTTTAAAGCAAAAAGGTAGCTTCTCACTTAAGGCATGGTTAGATAAAGGGGGTTTGTGACGGCCAGCATATTCCCATTACTATCACGCAATTCGAGCACAAGCCAATCCGCCATATCTGGGCGCAGTTCCCACGCAAAATCGCCTTGGTTGGTTGCTGTAACTTGGTGTAATAATCGTCCATTTGCCATGACGCGTAATTGGGTATTTGGCTCGGCGTTCGCCCAACGTGCCACAAATGTAGCTTTTTGGTTTACTGTGTCGCCTATTCCAAAAACGTGCCCTTGGATGGTATGTGCTTCAAAATGTAGTTGTGGCCCACGACTTAAATAAACGCGCCCAGCCCGTAACCCCGCTAATAGGGCTGATTGTGTCAAGGCTTCGGCCTGAATGATGCTAAAGCCGGGCTTGGCCGCATATTTAGCAGCGTTATGGCTGTCGCTACCGGCTGTTGCTGTAATACGCAGCCCTTGATTGAGCCAGTCATACCACAACGACAAGGTTTTCTCATTGTTGGCATAATCTTCCCAAACCCCATTCCAAATTTCGACCAAACGGGCAGAGCCGGGCATCATTTCACCATAGCGCCATGCGCAGCCGGTACAAAGCGGGTCGCCAATGGTTAATGGGTGGGCAATGATGTAAACATGCCCCGCCTCATAAGCCGCAGTAGCAATACGCGTCATATCACCCGTGCCTGGGCGCACCCGCCAATCTACCCATTCGCGGGTTCCTAACACCAATGCATGACCCCAAAATGTGGTTAACTCTAGCCCTCCAGCCGTTAGCAAGGTTTCACTTGCCGCCGCATCCATCTCGGCTAAACCTGCAATTGTATTGTGATCGCTGAGAAAGATAAAGTCGAGCCGATAATCACGCGCAGTTTGAATTAATTCTGCCACCGTGCGGTTGCCAGCGTCAGAATGATGGCTGTGACTGTGTAAATCACCTCGATACCAGCCTGCTTTTGTGGGCAGTGCAGCCTGCAGACTAGCGGTTGATCTGGCTTGCACAATTTCACCCAGTCTCCCTTGCACACAAGTGACTTCTAACTGATAGTAAACATCTTCGCCGGGCATAATCATATGGGTGTCAAGTTGTACTACCCATTCACCCGCTTTGATTGGGCCGGGCATATAGCCGGGTGTCGCAGCTTGCGCTGAAATTTGCACAATATGTTCTATGCCATGCCGATGTCCAGACCCGCGCCAACCGAATGGGTCGAAGAGGGTTAGCGTGATCATATTATTCATTTCATTAACCCGATGGGGGGTAAAACGAAAATGAACCTTGATTTGGTGAGTATTGGCTGGTAAGGTAAGTGGATGAGGAATATGGCGTTTGCAATCGCGTGCGGTCAAGCGCCCTTCAAATTGATATTGCATGATAGGTATCTTGTGTCACCTCAATCATTCGGGGTAAACCCCAAAGGTCATATTGTGAGTTCAGCAAAAATTTGTTTTACTTACCCCTGTTTTTGAGGTGATGTGAATAGGTGGCAAAATCGGTTTTTAGCCAAACCGACAATGGCTGACTGTGTTCAGTATACAATTCATACTCGAAACTCTAAATTTGGGACAGGCCAAGTGGTTAAAAACTTAAATATCATACTGGCAAGCCCCACATTCCGCAATGTGTAATCGGACTGTAATTTAAAAATTCCCCAATGGCAACTGAAACCAATCAAATTATCTATTCAATGACGCGCGTTGGGCGCATCCATCCACCCCAAAAACAAGTGCTACGCGATATTTCGCTTGGTTTTTATTATGGGGCCAAAATTGGCGTGCTCGGCTTAAACGGCGCAGGCAAAAGCACTTTGTTGCGTATTATGGCTGGCACCGACGATGCTTATGTCGGTGAAACTATGCTGCTTAAAGGGTATACCCGTGGCATTTTAGAGCAAGAGCCATATCTTGACCCCAACAAAAATGTAAAACAATGTGTCGAAGAAGCTGTTCAACCCATCGTCAATAAACTCAAAGAATTTGAAGAAATTAGCGAGAAATTTAACGATCCCGATGCTGATTTTGACAAATTAATCGAACAGCAAGGCAAACTTCAAGATGAGCTAGACAAGCATGATGCTTGGAATTTGGACGCAAAGCTTGATTTAGCGATGGAAGCATTGCGTTGCCCGCCCAGCGATGCCCCAGTTACCCAACTTTCGGGTGGTGAAAAGCGCCGTGTAGCACTGTGCCGCCTCTTGTTAACCGAACCCGACATTTTGCTACTCGACGAGCCAACCAACCACCTTGATGCAGAATCGGTGGCGTGGCTAGAGCGTCATTTGCGTGACTATAAGGGGACTGTGGTCGCCGTCACCCATGATCGCTATTTTCTTGATAACGCGGCAGAATGGATTCTTGAACTGGATCGCGGTTATGGCATTCCCTATAAAGGCAATTATTCATCGTGGTTGGCCCAAAAGCAACGTCGTTTGGCGCTAGAAGAAAAGACCGAAGCCAAGCGTCAAAAGACACTCGAACGCGAATTAGAGTGGATTCAAATGTCGCCGCGTGCTCGCCAATCAAAAGGCAAAGCCCGTGTTAATGCGTATGAGCAATTGCTCAGCCAAGAGAGCGAAAAACGCCGCGAAGAACTCGAAATCTACATTCCACCCGGCCCGCGCCTAGGCGATGTAGTGATTGAATTTAACAACGTCAGCAAAGGCTATGGTGATGTGATGCTGTATGAAAATCTCAGCTTTGCCATTCCCCCTGGCGCTATTGTTGGGGTAATTGGGCCAAACGGCGCTGGTAAAACCACCTTATTCCGCATGATTACAGGCCAAGAGAAACCTGATAAAGGTACAGTCAAAATTGGCTCAACGGTCAAGCTAGCTTATGTTGATCAAAGCCGTGATTCGCTCAATGGCGAAAACAATGTGTGGCAAGAAATTAGCGGTGGCGAAGAGCTTTTGACGATGGGAACCCGCAAGATGAACAGCCGTGCGTATGTGGCTGGTTTCAACTTTCTGGGAGCTGATCAACAGCTAAAGGTAAAAGCCTTATCAGGTGGGCAACGTAACCGTGTTCATTTGGCCAAAACCTTAAAGGCTGGTGGCAATGTGTTATTACTCGACGAACCGACAAATGACATCGACGTTAATACGATGCGAGCGCTCGAAGAATCGATTGAAAATTTTGCCGGTTGTGCCATGATCATTAGCCATGATCGCTGGTTCCTTGATCGCGTTGCCACGCATATTTTGGCTTTTGAAGATGATGGTAGCGTCACCTTTTTCTTGGGCAATTGTAGTGATTATGAAGAAGATCGCCGCAAACGTTTAGGCAAAGCTGCAGAAACACCACATCGCTTAACCCATCGAAAGTTAACTCGCTAAATTTGCATAAATTCGGATTCACGACCTCTCTCTTAAGCTACGCTTGGGAGAGAGAACATAATCGTCCCCTCATTCTCTTGTCCCTTTATTTTTGGAGGAAGATAAGACGATAATACTGGATTTTGATTTAATTCTAATGTTGATATTTTTATGTTGTTGTTGTTGTGTTGATACGACTCTAAAGCACAAAAAAACACCTTGACACTCAATAAAATCGTGTGTACAAGCAAAAATGATGTGTTAATATTGATATACCATTTTTAGTTAAATCATGGGAGGGAATTTCAATTAAAATGTCAAATAAACCACTAAATAAGGCTGATATTGTCGCAAGAATAGCAGAGAAATGCGATGTCAGCAAAAAAGATGCAGATGCTATGCTTGATGCGCTAACTGATTTGATGAAGAGCGAAATGGGTAAAGATGGGAATAAGGTATTTGTGTTGCCCGGTATGTTGAAGATCTCGATTGGTCAACGGCCTGCCATGAAGGAACGCACTGGCACCAACCCATTTACTGGCAAGCCAATGGTTGTGGCTGCCAAGCCGGCTCGTGCTAGTGTTCGTATACGTGCCTTAAAGGTCTTAAAAGACGCAGCCTAGTTTTCACTTTATCGTCTCATTGCATACTTTGTAGTTAAAAAGCTCAATTGTTGAAAAAATTTCAACTATTGAGCTTTTTTGTTGGGAAGATACCCTATGTCGTGGCGTTATGCAAAGCATTTTTGAGTACTTTGAGCGATAACAAGGCGCATTTGACGCGGGCTGGGGTAAGCGGCGCACCGATTAATTTGAGCAAGTATTCGGGCGCAAGGGTTGAAACATCGGCAGTGGGTTTGCCGACCGCATCTTCTAACAACATGGATGCCGAGGCTTGGCTAACAATACACCCTTGACCATTAAACATGGCATCGGTTAGGGTTTGGCCATCTTTACTTAATTTAACATCAATACGAATACAATCGCCACATAATGGGTTGCAATCTTCATGGGTTCCATCGGCTGGGGTTAGGCTCCCCCAATGTCGTGGGTTTTCAAAATGATCAAGCATCTGATCACGATAAATATCATTCATTGCTAAAGCTCCTAGCGTTTGCGTTGTAGTGTTACTTTGGCTTTGTAAATCGCTTCAACCAATGCATCTACTTCGTGTAGTTGTGAATAAACATAAAAACTGGCGCGGGCGGTTGCAGGCAGCCCCAAACGTTGGTGCAGTGGTTGGGCACAATGATGCCCAGCCCGAATGGCGACCCCTTCTTGATCAAGCAACGTTGCTAGGTCATGAGGGTGAATTTTATCGACATTAAATGTCACCACGCCGCCCCGAACAGACGCGTCATTGGGGCCGTAAATGTTCATGCCGGGAATTTCGGCCATGCGCTCAAGGGCATAACTGGTGATTTCGTGTTCATGTGCTCGCACTGCTTCCATGCCAAGTTGCGACAAATAATCAACAGCGGCCCCTAAACCAATGGCTTCGACAAAGGCAGGTGTTCCGGCTTCAAATTTTAGCGGCACCTCATTCCAGCGAATGGTGTCGAACCCGACATAGCTAATCATATCGCCACCGGTCATAAAAGGTGGCATGGCATCCAATAATTCAGGTTTGCCATAAAGCACGCCGATGCCGGTTGGCCCTAGCATTTTGTGACCTGAAAAAGCATAAAAATCGCAATCGAGTGCAGCCACATTCACCGGCATATGTGGGACGGCTTGTGAGCCATCGATGATGACTTTTGCGCCAATGGCATGGGCGCGTTGAATGAGTGGCGCGGGGGCGGTAATGGTTCCAAGCACATTTGAAACGTGGGCAAAACTGAGCAGCTTGGTGCGTTCATTCAGCAAGTCATCGAGTTTGCTCAGGTCTAATTGCCCGTTTGGCGTGAGTGGAATACATTTGACCACGATGCCTTTTTCTTGGGCCAAATAAAACCAAGGCACAAAATTGGCGTGATGTTCTAATTCGGTGATCAATACTTCATCGCCAGCTTTTAAAAAATGCCGACCATATGAATAGGCTAACAAATTGAGCGATTCGGTGGCATTGCGGGTGAAGATGATATTTTCGGGCGCAGGTGCGCCAATAAATTTGGCAATTTTGACCCGCGCTTCATCATATTGGGCAGTGGCGGCTTCGCTAAACTGATAAACACCGCGATGCACATTGGCATATTGATGGCGGTAGACGGATGACATCGCGTCTAGCACTTGGGTTGGTTTTTGCGACGATGCAGCGCTATCTAAAAAGACCACTGGACGGCCATTAACCTGCTCAGACAAAATAGGGAAATCACGCCGAATGGCGGCGATATCGAAGTGTTTGTTATTCATAGGTTAGGCAGCGTGCCATAGCACAGCAAAAAAATGACAAGTGACCCCAGTCAACACAAATAAATGCCATACAAAATGATCATAGGGGCGATCGGCAATAAAAAAGATGACACCAGTTGTAAAAGCAATGCCGCCAGCTAACAACCATAATATGCCAGCCAATGGCATTTGCTCCCACATTGGGTATAGCACTAACAAAATGAGCCAGCCCATGACCAAATAAAGCGTGGTTGAAATTTTCAGATAACGCACCGCGCCACCGATTAGTTTGAATATCACCCCTGCGAAGGCGATGCCCCAGACTATGCCGAGTAAAACCCAGCCCCAAATTCCATTTAACACCCCCAATGTAAAAGGCGTATAGGTTCCGGCGATAAATAAGAAGATCACGGCATGATCGAGCACTTGTAAATTGTTTTTTAAGCGCCCGGGTGGCACGGCGTGATATATGGTTGAGGCACAAAACAATAATGCCAAAGTGATGGCATAAATGCTGGCCCCCAACACAAAACTTGGGCTACCGCGTTGCATTGCGGCGCTAATGAGAATTGGGGCAGCAATGAGCACGGCTAAAAACCCCAAGCCATGACTCAGGGTGTTGGCAAGGCGTTCGCCCAAAGATTCGGGGCGATCAAGCATAGTTGTCATTATTTTTGTGATTTAATCGTGGCAAGACTAATTTTTGCCGATTTGACGAGATCTGCTTTTGCCTTAGGCAACAGATATCGTCAAATCGGCATGTGTCTTTTCTAACTTGATATGATTAATTTAAAGTTAATTGGCAACCAACTTGTCATACATCCCGTGCACTTCTGCCCCATGAAAACGGGCGGTGTGATTGGTGGGTGCGATTGGCTCGGTGTAGAAAAACGCTGGCAATTCATCATCGGCGGCGGTGAACCCAGCCGCGAGGTTGAATTTGTGCTCGTTGATCAACGCTTCAGTGCCGAGATCGTAAAAGAATTGCTCGGTAAGCGCAGTGTTATGGGCGGCATTAATGGCATTGACGATGAAGGGCAATTGGGTGGTGGTGACGGTGCGCCCGAAAATGCACAAGCCCAGTGAATCAGTCGCTGCCACCTTAATTTGATCGGCAATGCTCAATTCGATCATCTTCGCCAAATCCATATCGCGGGTTTTTAGGCGGGGCAAATTGCCAACGGTGTGATCTGCCCCTTGCGCCGTCGCCATCATGGCAATGCCGGTAGCCTCGACTACACGTGGGTCGTAGGCGCTGATGGTTTGCTTTTTGATGACGGGCACACGCTTAACATTGTAATGTTCGCCAACCCGTGCCGCACCTTGCGCCCAAATTTTGCCATCGCTGCTGCCTTTGTATAACTCGGCCATCACTTTGGCGGCAAATTTCACATCGCCAAATTCGGCCAGCCCAGCTTCCATCAACACCCCCACTGTGCCACCCGCTTCGATGGTGTCGATCCCCAGATCATTGGCCAAATAATTTAATTGCGCCAAATCATCGGGGTCGCCAATGCCGCAGTTTGTGCCAAGCAAGCCCAGCGTTTCATATTCAACTGGTGATACAACTTCTTTGCCGTTGGCATCAAAATAGACATTGCTACACTGAATGGTGCAACCGGGCATACAGGCGTGGGTTTGCTCGCCGCCGCGGCTGGTGTTGAGTGGGCCAATGTAGTCACCGCCCATTTTAAAAGTTTCACCGGCTTTGGTATTGGCAAATTGCCCGCTGCTAAAGTTGCGCACTGGCAAGCCACCGATCATATTTTGAAAATCGGCCATGCCCATTGTGCCAACGGCAGCATAAAAGCCTGTGACCACCGAGTCAGCTAGCAACATTTTGGCATAATCTTTGACGGCATCGCGCACGCCTTTGGGGTCGTGAAATTGTGGGGTCTTGTCGAGGTCAAAAACAATGGCCTTGACCTTTTTGCTGCCCATGACCGCCCCAACGCCGCCTCGGGCGGCTAGGCGTGATGGGCGACCATCGGTGTCGCTAAAGGCGATGCCGGCCAGCAAGCCCTCATATTCACCCACTGGACCACATAAACCCAGTGCGGTCTTTTTGCCATATTTAGCATAAAGCATTTTGGCAACTTCCATATTGCCTTTGCCCAAATAAGGGCTGGCATCGTCAAATTCGATGCTGCCATCTTTTTTAAAGTGCAGCACCACCCAGTTTGTTGATTGCCCATGCAACACAATGGTGCTGATGTAAAGTTGGCCCATGCCATAACCAAACGTGCCGCCGCCGTTGGCTTCTTTAATGCCGCCGGTTAATGGGCTTTTGCAGCCAACACTGGTGCGGTTGGCATTGCTAAAGCTGCTGCCGGCAAATGGCCCTGCCGAGAAGATAAGTGGGTTATTGGGTCCAAGCGGGTCGGCGGTGGCTGCACCCACCTCTAACAACTTTTTTGCAATGAGCCAGCGACCAGCTTTTACCGATTCTTCTTTATCAACTTCGCGCACGGCAATTTTGTGTTCGTTTAGGTGAATGTCAATATATTTACGCATTTTAGATTTAGGATTTTAGATTTATGGGGAACTACAGTAAGTTAGTATAGTTCAAATGTATCTTTTCGATTTTTACTAGAGCAAATTCCTAAAAGATGAAGGGCCAATTTCACTATCTATCTCCAAAAGCGTAGCTTTTGGAGATAGATAGTGAAATTGGTAAAACCTTTCATCAATTCGAAATCTGCTCTAAAATTACTACAAACGATAAGCACGTTTTGCTAATCCATAGGCCAATTCGATCATGATGGCTTCAGCATCGTCTATATCGACTAGACCACGTGTGATCATGCCAGCCAGCCAATTGGCGCAGGCCCGTCGCCACACATCATGGCGAGCAGGGATAGAGCAAAAGGCGCGGGTGTCGTCATTGAAGCCTGCGGTATTGTAAATGCCGGCGGTTTCCATCACCAAGTCAAAATAGTGACTCATACCATTGACGCTGTCGAAAAACCACCAAGGCGGGCCGAGTTTGACGGCTGGGTAATGCCCAGCCAAGGGCGCAAGCTCACGGCCATAGGTTGTTTCATCTAAGGTAAACAGCAATAAGGCATAGCGGCGGTCATTACCAAACTTGTTAAGCAAAGGGCGTAAGTTGCGCGTAAATTCGGTTTGTAATGGAATATCGGCACCTTTATCTGCCCCAAAATATTCAAAAATACTATCATTGTGATTCCGTAATGACCCTACATGAAGTTGCATGACGAGGCCATCGTCACAACTCATCCGGGCCATTTCCATCAGCATATGGGCGGTAAACCGTTCAGTATCGGCGGGGCTGAGGTCGCCTTTGAGCGCCCGTTGATAAATAATATTGGCATCAATGGGGTCGAGTGCGGCGGTGTAGGGGGTGCGGGCGGCGTGATCAGTGGCGGTGGCCCCCATTTGTTTAAAATAATCGCGGCGTTGTTCTAAGGCCCGTATAAATGCACCATAATTGGTGGCCTCGATACCGCTAACTTCGCTCAATTTGTCAATATTGTTGCACCAATCGGGGGTATCGAGATTGATGACACTATCGGGGCGAAAGGTGGGGATGATTTTTCCCTGCCAGCCCGAGGCGCGAATGGTTTTATGGTGTTCGAGGGTATCGGTTGCTGCATCGGTAGTTGCGAGCACTTCGATGTTAAATTGATCAAAAAGGGTGCGTGGGCGGAAAGCTGCCGTGGCTAGTTTTTCGGCAATTTGCTCGTAAATAGACTGGGCAGTGAGGCTATTTAATTTTTCACGCACCCCAAAAATTTCATGCAACTCTTGATCGAGCCATAAACGCGAAGGTGTGCCGCGAAAAAGATAATAATTATCGGCAAATATTTGCCAAATACGACGCGAATCAATCTCAGTGGCAATTGCATTTTTGTTGATGTTCTCGCAGGGTTTTACCCCAAGGCTTTCTAATGAAATTCCTTGTGAATACAACATTCGGAAAAGATAGTGATCAGGAACGATGAATAGATCGCTGGGGGTGCCGAATGAATAATCTGGATCGGCTAAAACGCGCGGATCAACATGCCCGTGTGGGCAAATGAGGGGTAAGTTGCGAATTTGTGAATACAGATAAGCCGCAATTTCCTTGCGCTTGGGGTCGCCCTCAAAGCAACGATCGGACGCAAGTATAAGTTCCTTAGCCATAGCAATATTAACTCTTTTTATGTCAACTGATAATTTTGCGAAAATAATTAACGATACTAAGAAAGGTTTATACCCTTTCTTGATATGTAACGCAGGTGTGGGGCCGTTTTTAATTGTAACGCAATTCTAAGAGCTTGCTTTGTGAGATGAATAAGCGGCGAAATGATCTTTAAGGCGGTTGATTGGCTGTTCGATCATGACCCACGACAGTGTTGCCACAATAAAAGTGATGATGATTTGTAATACATTGCTACTGGTAGTTTGCCAGTCGGTGGGAAATAGGTTGACAATTGGACGCAATAGGTTGGATGTCATGACATGAATAATCATGTGATAAAGATAAATGCCGTAGCTAATTTTGCCAATATAGCGTAGCCAACGCATATTAAGCAGGCTACTAATAGGGGCTACGTTGTAAATAGCAAACAAGAGACACCCCCCATAAAATAAAGATAAGGCAGTGCCGCCTAAATAATAGCTCATATTGCGTGCCCAAAACCAATAATTGGCTGAGGTGGGTGTGAGTAATTTGGGGAGTAAAAAACAAAACGCGCCACCACTCATGATGCCAATCACCCCTGTCATTAACATGGTTTGGCGCTTGAATCGCCGCACCCCCCATGTAATAAGGCCACCAACTGCCAGAGTATCGATATGGCTGGGCAAGGCAAAATCATAAATCCATGTTTTAATCGCAAAATCTGAATATTCAGAGGTAACGATTCGCCAAATAATGGCGGTTGTGATTAGAAATAAACATAGGGCTGGTAATCGTCTTGGGCGTAAGATAAAAAGCAATAACGGCCAAATGATATAAAACTGTTCTTCGATTGCCAATGACCAAGTATGGGGCAACATGATCCAATAACCCAATTGATATTTGTAATAGGCTTGGATGTAATTTTGAGTGTAAGTGAAAAAGTAGGTTAAATATTGAGGCACAACATCGTAGCCACGGGTAATCCCCCAGATGAGTAATAAAATGAGTGTAAGGTAATAGATTGGAAAGATACGTAGTGATCGCCGGATATAAAAATGACGAAAATAATGAGGATGATCAATCGTATCGATCAAAATCCCCGTGATTAAAAAACCTGAAATAACAAAAAAGAGCTGTACGCCAGATGATCCCCATTCGAAGCCAGGAACCCGCAAATGAAAAAGGAAGACACTCATGACCGCAATAGCACGTAACCCATCGATAGCCGTGATATGTTTTTGGGTGGGGGTGATGGTAGTGGCAAACAAGATTGTAGGGCCTGTTTTTTGTCAACAAATAGTGAGATCAAACTTTTGGGGGTCAGTATAATCATTCTTGTTCTAAGTGAAGTGAAATTTGTCAATTCTTCGGGTGAAGGATTATAAGATACTAGGTCGATTAATACTTTTAGTCTAAGTGTAAAAACATCTTGGCTGCTTCTGCAAAATATTAGTTACTCATGAGGCCTATTATGATGAAGTTGAAAATGAATCAAAATATTCTAAAAAGCTTGGTGTTAGGGGTATTAGGGTCTCTGGCAATTGCTTGCTTGTTTCTTATCAAGCCGGTGCAATCACTAATGCAAGGCGTTGATGGGATACAAGTTCCTAATGCCGTGACAATTACGGGCGGTGTGTATACTGATACGACTTGTGTTGGCACTCCAATTGCGACTAATGCATCCCCGATTGCGCCAAGTTCGTCGATGGCATTTTGCTATTTTTTGAGAAATAGTGGTTCATATACTTTTCCCAATGGTTATAACGTTTCAGATACAGATGGGTCATTTACTCCGCCAGGGGGACCATTTACAGTTAGTGTGCCATTCACCTATTCTGATTTAAGTATTGCTGGCACAATTAATGAAACTCGAGTAGTCACATTTAGCGGAAATATCCCAAGCAGTGGGGGCGTTACTCCTTATGTTGTTACAGGCACAGTTACTGCTTACGTAATGTATCCATCAGTAATTTTGTCTAAAACAGTGGGGTTAAGTGGTTCATGCAGCGTAACAAACACACTTAGTGTTTCTGTTGGATCAGCACCTATTGCTGTGTATTGTTATAGGATTACGAATAATGGCAATGTGCCAATTACAATTACTGACCTTAGTGATGACAAAATAGTTTCAATTGCAGCCCGTACTAATCTTGTATTTCCTTCGGTTTTGCCGCGTAACACGACACTTACAGGCGCACTGGTTTATGAAGCTCTTACATCAACAATAACAAACACAGCAAAAGTGACCGCTACTCATGCTGTTGCAGGGGCTTTTTTAAGTTCGCCACTTAGTGCTACTTCTGGAGCCTCGGTTGTCTTTGTTCCACCCGCCCCCGCAATTAAATTAAATGTCTATTTAACAACTGGTAGCGATTGCGCTATGGCCTCGTCAGACACACTGTCGGTTGTGCCTAACTCGTCTGTAAAAATTTGTTATGTGGCAAAAAATATTGGGAATACAACTTTATATACCCATTCCCTAAAGGTGAATGGGGCCACCTTGTTTGCAGGCTCGTTAATTACGTTACCGGTTGGCAATACAACTATTTTTAGCCAAGGGCCAATTTCAGTAAGTGGGGCAATTGCGTCTGAAATCATCTATGCTGCAACGTGGACTGGCACAGAAATTTTTGGTGCAAGTGGCGATGGGTCTGAAAGCGCAACATTGCGTTTTGCCGACGCAACCCCAACGCCAACCCCAAGACCCGGATTGGCAACCCCGACCCCAACCCCAACTGCTACCCCCTCAACTCCCACCGATATTGTTGCCAGTATCAGTGGGCCAACCAATGGCTCACCAAACACGATTTTTAGTTATACCATTCGTATCTTAAATAATAGTGTGACTACAGCCGGTGGTTTGGTCTTTACCAATACCTTACCTAGCAACGCCTCATTTCAAGGGGTAATACGCGGCACTGGTATTACCTGCCCAACGATGCCATCTGTTGGTGACATTGGTGGCACAATTGTATGTAACATCACTGGCACTCTGGTGTCTGGGCAATTTGATGAATTATCGGTCACTATGCGCCCCATTGATTCAACCAATATCAATACATCTGTGAATGCATCCACAACGACATACGAGCCAAATCGCACAAATAATGTCGCGACCTTTATGTTGCGTTTAGAGCCACTAAAATTCTTTATTCCTTTCGTCCCTAGTCTGTTAAAGAATTAGTTTGGGTTAATATTTGTGGTTTAGAGTATATTCCAAGTTGATGAAAGGTTTTGCCGATTTCACTATCTATCTTCACAGATACGCTGTGAAGATAGATAGTGAAATCGGCCCTTCATCTTTTAGAAATTTGCTCTAAGAGGGTGTTTCTTAAATTAATGGTTAAATGCTTGAGGGGCGTACTGTGTCCCACCACTGTTGAACCCCCATATTGCCCGATAACAATGATGAAAAAGAACCAAGGCGATAAGCAACACAATCGGCATGCAAGATCTCCATTTCAGCAATCAGGGTTTGTTCCATGTGGCCTGTTAGTGCTTTGGCGTTATTGTAAATGGGGTGTGTGTTATTAACGAAAGTTGGCGTGCCGATATGCAAAAATGCCTCTGGCTTTTGTTCGCGCACAAATTCATAACGCAATGCCAGCGGCACAAGTGCACACGCCCCTGTTGTCGTCACCGCTTGCTTTGCAATCAACCCCACGCCATTATAAAAATGTAATGGGCGAGCCTCTGGGTGATAAAACTTGCCTTGCGGGAAAATGGCAACAACCCCATACGGTTGCCCATTTAGCTTAGTAACCGCATGTTGAATGGCGGCAATGCCATCACGTGGGTTTTCTCGGTCTACCCCAAACGCCCCAAGATAGCGCAAAAATGAATATTTGCGCAAGGTTTCAGCCTCTACCATCAAGCTCGACATCGCTGGTCGCCACAATTCGTGCATCAGTACGCTAACCATATAACCATCCCACCACGAGGTATGGTTGGCATAAAGCAAAATTGGCAAAGTGCCAATCTTGGGCAATTTGGGGTTTTGGCGTACCCACACCCGATGGAAAGTGTTGCGGGTTGGCAGCTTGACAATTGCATTGTAAATAAATTGACGTAAAAGAGGGTTATTGCTTTCTTTAATCATGAACAATATTGATACGTGATTTATAACTGTTTTAACGGCCATACCCACCACCTTAATTTTGTGCACAAAGTGTAACAAGGGCGCTGTGTCGGGTAGATGAATATTGAGCCAATTGGTCATACTGTCTTGTTAAATCGTGGCTTTGGCGGGCTGTAACGGCCATGCGGTGTGTTCAATTTCACCACGATACAGTTTCTCATGTGTATCTGCGGTATAAAAATAATAGCGGGCCGTCAAAAAATATTTAAGCGAGCCGACTTGTGCTTCAAACACATTGCCATTTGGGCCATAATTTGCCGTTAATGTTGCTGTTGGTGCATTGCTTTGCCATCTCGAATAACATAGGTGCGCACATTTAACTCTGGAAAAGCCAAAAGTTTGGGCACACTGGGCAAATAGTGCGGACGTACACACCGCTCATATGAAATGGCACGACAGCGATCCATGCATTGCCCTCGAATATATCGATTTGTAGCGATGCAGGGATGAGTGGTCGCAAGTCTTCGACAGGTACGCACCAATACATCAACAAAAGGTCAAGCCACATTTGATGCATGATGTAATGCATGTTTGGGGTCGGATATGGGCGATAACTAAACATTCTTGCGCTTAATGATAATGGTTATCCTGTTATCATGCGCCTATGTCATTCGCCATTTCATTTTCCGATGTGCAATCTGCCGCCGAACGGCTGCGCGATGTAGCAACAGTTACGCCCATTCACACCAGTCGCACCCTAAACGCCATGACAGGCCGCGAAGTATTCATCAAATGTGAAAACTTTCAACGCACCGGTTCTTTTAAATTTCGTGGGGCCTATAACGCTATCAATCGCCTCAGTGCTGAGCAAGTGCGTAAGGGCATAGTGGCATTTAGCAGTGGTAATCATGGGCAAGCGGTGGCGCTCTCGGCTAAATTGCATCATGCACCCGCCGTTATTGTGTGCCCCAGCGATGCCGTGCCTACCAAAGTTGCCGCCATGCGTGAATATGGGGCCGAGGTGATTATGTATGACCGTCTCAAAGAAGATCGGATTGCGATTGGCAATCGGCTTGCGGCTGAACGTGGCATGACTGTTGTGCCACCTTATGATCACCCGCATGTCATGGCCGGGCAAGGCACATTGGTGCTTGAATGGTTGCAAGCCGTGCCAGATCTTGATGCGATTGTAATCCCTGTGGGCGGTGGCGGTCTTATTGCGGGTTGCGCTATTGCGGCCAAAGGCATTCACCCACACTTGCGAGTCTTTGGCGTTGAAACCGAAGGCGCAGATGACACCAAGCTATCGATAATGAAAGGCGAGCGGGTTAAAGTGCCGCCGCCCACCACCATCGCCGATGGCATTCGCACCCAAACCCCCGGCGATTTAACTTTTCCGGTGGTGCAGGCGTTCGTTGAAGATATTTTGGTGGTCAGCGATGCCGAAACCCTTGACGCGCTAAAATTTTTAACCACCCGCATGAAATTGGTGGCCGAGCCAACTGGCGCAATTACCTTGGCCGCGCTCCTCACTGGTCGCATGCCAACCAATTGCAAACGCATTGGCCTGCTCTTGTGTGGCGGTAACGCCTAAGAAATTTAAAATTGAGAATTTAAAATTTTCTTATGCTTTACCTCGTTGCCACCCCCATCGGGAATTTGGGTGATATCAGCCAGCGGGCATTAGAGACGTTGCGTAGTGTCGATATCATTGCCAGCGAAGATACTCGTCACACCGGACTCATGCTCAAACGTTTCGAGATCGACAAACCGCAATTGTCATTTCATGAGCATAATGAACAACGGGCCATCGGGCGCATTATCGATCTGCTCCATCTTGGGCAATCGGTGGCGTTGGTCAGCGATGCTGGCACCCCCGGTATTAGCGACCCGGGCTTTACCTTGGTGCGGCGATGTATCGAGGAAGCATTGCCATTTACACTTATTCCCGGTGCTAGCGCCTTTGTTATGGCATTGGTATTGTCGGGGTTGCCGTCTCATTCATTCACATTTCGAGGCTTTGCCCCGCGCAAATCGGGCGCACGCAAACGTTTTTTAGCTATTGACCAAACGTCGCCGCATACGCTTATTTTTTATGAAAGCCCACATCGTATTGAAGAATTGCTTGAAGATGCACGCGCTGTTTATGGTGATCGCCGTGCCGCCCTCGCCAACGACCTCACCAAAATGTTTGAGCGGGTTGATCGCGGCACATTAGGTGATTTGGTTGCGATTATTGATAAACAATCGTTGCGTGGCGAATATGTGCTAGTAATTGAAGGCAATACTGGCGAGGGTGTTGTTGAAGATGAGGAATCTGGCGTATAAAACTAAGTATCTGATGATGATGACGATGATAGAAAGTGGCGAAACCTATACAGATGTCAAATTTAAGAACGACATTTTGGCATGGTTCAAGTTAGATTGACAGTTTAACCCACAGATTAGCCTCTATGCTAATGCCATAATTATATCGGAACAAATTATTTTCGAGGTGTAGAAATGGCTGCTAGACGCGATGAGATTACTGGAAAAGAAAGACT
>JAGWYZ010000063.1 GCA_018969115.1 Chloroflexota bacterium
CATCGCGTCTAGCAGCCATTTCTACACCTCGAAAATAATTTGTTCCGATATAATTATGGCATTAGCATAGAGGCTAATCTGTGGGTTAAACTGTCAATCTAACTTGAACCATGCCACTTTTTTGCACAAATATGATGAGAACTTGATGCTTTTTTAATATTAAGCTTGAGTCACAATTGACAAAAAAAGACCCAAGTGTTATATTTAACTTGCGCAAACGTTTGCCTTGGGTCATGACAAAAGTAACTATCTCCATCAAAAAAATTGCCGAACTGGCCGGTGTCAGTTACCCGACCGTTAGCCGTGCCCTGCGCAACGAGGGGCGCATCGGAGAAGAAACCCGTAAGCGTATTGTGACGATTGCGCGTGAACATGGTTATACCCCTAATCTTACAGCGCGAGGGTTGGTTTCTAAACGCAGCGGGGCGTTGGGCTTGGTCTTTACACGGTTTAGTGACCCTTTTCACAGCGATATTGCCCAAAAAGTTGAGATCGAGGCCAACCGACGTGGTTACAGCCTATTTATTGCCAGTAACGAAACCCAAGATAAAGAACGTGAATTAGAAATTGTGCGTAGTTTTCAAGGGCGTAATGTCGAAGGAATTATTGTGTCATCGGGGCGCGAAGGCCCACGTTACTCACAATTGTTCCGCGAAACCAATATTCCTATCGTCACCGTTAACTCACATGCGGCTGATCATATTGGGCATTCGGTTTGTCACGATGACTATGGCGGTGGTTGCGCTATCGTGCAACATTTGATCAAAAAAGGCTATCAAAACATTATTTATTTGGGAAATGGTAGCGCCGATAAAGCTCAATCTGATCGGCTACGGGCTTGGCACGACGTGCTTAAGAAAAATTCGTTCGTCCCTGCCATTCATATTGATAGCCCAGAGGGGCGGGTGCAAGATGGGGCTGCTGCCACTGAGCAATTGCTCAGCCAACACAGTGCACAATTGCGCAATATGCGCAGCGCGATTTGGTGTTTTAATGATGCGATGGCTTTGGGGGCGCTATCAGTCCTACATCGTCATGGCTTTGCTATCCCCACCGATATTGGGGTGGCTGGATTCGATGACATCGACTCGTCGGCGTTTGCTATTCCGGCACTCACAACATGGCATCAACCGCGCCAAGAAATGGCTTCTGTGGCCGCCCAGATGCTTTTTGGCCTCATCGAAGTCTCCGATTCACCACCGGCTGATTTCGTCATGCCGGGTTGGCTCGTGGTGCGACATTCAACCTAAAAAAGTGCAAAGTGAAAAGTAGAAACTGCTAAATCCTAAGTTAGTTTATCAACACTTACCACTTAGTATTTTTTGCTTTTCACTTTGCCAATTTCTACTTTCTCACAAAGATGGCCGCGAAAGGCGGAAGGGCAGCAGATCGCTGGGCGTGGTGTTTTGTAAAGCGGCTTGGGCCAACAATTGACCGAATGGCAAGCTGAAAACCATACCATGCCCACAAAAACCGCCAGAGACCCATGTGTTTGGCAATTCGTTGGCGCGGTCGATCACAGGCAAATAATCGGGTGTAAAGGCCATCGGCCCGGCCCAACGTTGCTCAATAGTGAGCGGTCCAAGCCGAGGGAATAAACGTGGCAAGACCTTCTCAATCGATGTTTGCACCCCATCGTGTAGCCCTTCTGCCAAGACATTCCATTCACGGTCAGGTGCATCATAACGACAGCCACCAATGACTATACTGCCATCGACAGTTTGCTGCCAATATTCGCCTGTTGGCGTTACTTCTACGCCCATACCTTGCCGCAACACTGGCGCAATAGGGACATAGCTGAGAATTTGCCCACGTACGGGGGTGATTAGGTCTTTGAGCTTTGGCAAAACGGTGCTTGACCATGCGTTGACGCTGACAATGACGGCCCCAGCGCTAATATTGCCGCGGTTGGTCTGAATATTGACCGTCGTGCTAGCGGCGCTCATGCCTGTCACTTTGGTGTTTAAGCAGATGGTTGCGCCATGCTTTTGTGCAGCGGCTACCAAGCCTACCACAAATTTGGCCGAATGCAGCAAGCCATCACTAGCCACATATTTGCCACCTTCAATTTCTTCACTCAAAGGCGTATCGACCAATTTTTGCAATTCTTTGTGATCAAGCATCTCGATATCGAGGCCGTCTTCACGCATCATTTGCGCACTAGTGCGCATATTGGCAAATGAGGCTTCGCTCAAGGCATAATTTATTTTGCCAGTGATGCGATAATCACATTTAATATTGTCTTCGCTAAGCGCGGTTTGAATTAACCCACGTGTGCGCATTGAAAGTGTCAAAATATGTTTGGCGACATCACGCCCAACCCGTTTAGCGGTGCTGGCATAACCATCTGCGGTACCAGTTGATATAAAGCCGCCGTTACGTCCCGATGCACCAAAGGCTGGCAATTCTTGCTCAAGCAGCGTGACCTGCTGGCCTGTTGACTCGGCTAATTTTGCTGCATAATACGCGGCCGATGCACCATGCACCCCAGCGCCAATAATGACGACATCACTGGTTGTCGGTAAATCGGCGCTTTTAACGATGGTGCGGTCACTTGTTTGTTGCCAATAAGAGATTAAGTTCATGGTTTTTGTGAATTACGAATGATGAATTACGAATTATGGATCATGAGTCATACCCAATTTGTAATTCGTAATTGATTATTTACAGTTTCCAGCGTTGTCCCTGTTCGCCGACTGCAAACCCTTGCGATTGTAGCCAGTGTCGTTCGGGGCTGTTGGCATCGAGTAACGGGTTGGAATGGTTAAAATGAATAAAGTAAACCTGTGTTTGAACCCCTTTTAGCCGATTGACGGTATCGGTGACTTGAGGATGTGGGATTTTGCTCATATCGCGGCCTGGCAGTTCGTTGCCGCTAAAAAAGCTGCCGTCTAATAATGAAATATCGTTGTGGCTTACAACCTCACGCACGTCATAGCGCCATTGTTCCCAACGGTCAATATCGGGGCAATAAAACAGTGAAAGATTTGAGCCACGCAGGGCATAGGCCATCGTATCGGTAAATTCACCACGATGTGGTACTGGGATTGGGGTGATTTTCACATCACCTAATAGGATTGCTTGTTCGGGTTGCAATTCGCACAAATTTATATTGCCATTGCTGACCAGCAATGACCAAGGCCCATTGTTGCGCAAAAATGCGCACAGGCTGGCGGTGGCATAAATGGGCAAATCGTGGGTGTTCATGGCTTCTTTGCCAATGTGTATGAGGCCGGTGTAATGTCCAATATGCCCGTGTGTTAAAAAAATGCCGCGCAAGGTGCAATCAGGTGCGGCTTCGTGCATCAAATGCAACTGTTCACGAAAATCGGGCGTGGCATCGATCAGCCAATATGATTGTGTGACACGGTCAACTAGACCCAAAGCTGCCGTATAGTGCCGAAAATAGGCATTGCCGCGGGCGCGGGTGCAGCGCGGGCAATAGCAGCCGGTCTGGGGCACACCAGCATCTTGGGCGGTACCGATCAAAATTGCTTCCATAGATATTTAAATTGTATTCTAGCCGAGTGCTACACTTAACTTTATGAGCAAACTCGACAAAGCGATTGAAATTGCAGCGCGGGCGCATGCGGGGCAAGTCGATAAAGCAGATAGCCCGTATATTTTGCATCTTTTACACCTCATGTACGCCTCATGCTGCAAATGACACAGAGGCCCGAACGTATTGCGTCGGTGTTGCACGATGTGGTCGAAGACACACCCATTCGGCTGAATGATTTGCGCCAAGCAGGGTTTAGTGATGACATTGTAACCGCTGTATATGCGCTGATTAAACGGGCAGGTCAAGACTGCTTAACCGCCGCTGGGGCCGTCGCAAACCCGATTGCACGGCGGGTTAAGCTGGCCGACGTTGCTGACAATATGGATTTGCGCCGTATCCCCCATCCTACCGAACGTGACTATGCCCGTCTATAAAGAATATGCGCCGGTTTTGGCGTTGCTGCAAGCAGCATAAGGATAGGCTTTGGCGATTAACGCACATCAAAGTGGCTGATATTGACCATTGGCCCTGCTGATGTAAATGCCGTAACGCGAATGGCATAGCGCCCAGCAGTCAGGCCATCGATGCCGCCCCATTGGGTTAATTGCCCATTCACCACAGGGCTGAGATGTGGGCCGCTGATCCAGCGCCAGTCGTTGGGGTTATCGCCAATACCCCATTCAACCTGATATCGCTCAAATCCTGCTGGGTTAACGATACCATTGATTGACAACAAACCGCGCCCTAAAACACTGCCATTAGGCGGGTTGGTAATTTGCACACTGTCCGATGCTGGATCAGGCTGCATGGCTGGCATGGTTGTTGGTTCTATGATGAATGGCGTGGCGGTTGGCTCCTCCGACAGTGGGGAGGTATAGCGCACAAGCTGCCCAATATAAGTTTGGTCACGAACACGGGCTGCATATTCGGCCCGTTGGTCGGCCACAAATGGGCCTTGATCAGCCTTGAAAACCTCTTTGCGGCGGCGGTTTTGTGGGCAGTAGGGTGAGGCAGCACGTCCACCGTCTAAACAAATTTCAACCTCGATCATCTTGTCAGGCCGCACAAAATCGAGTGCAGGCTTGCCCTGCAAAGTTCGGCTTATGACCTGATTCCAAATTGGGGCAGCCCCATCAATACCACTGACGTTTTTCATAGCGGCGTTATCGGTATTGCCGGTCCATACCCCAACCGTAAGATCGGGTGTAAAGCCAATGGCTAGGTTGTCGCGGTAATCATTAGTGGTGCCGGTTTTAACTGCGGCCGGGCGGTTAAGTTTTAGCACACTGTTAGGGCCAAATGATGGGGCACGCGCTGAATTGTCGCTTAGTATATTGGCAATTTGATAAGCATATTCAGGAGCAATAACAGGTTGTCCCTTCACTTGTTTTGAATCGAATAACAACTTTCCATCGCCGCGTATCACACGGCTAGTTAAGGTCGGCGTAATATATTTGCCCTGATTGGCAATTGAGGCATAGGCCGCCGTCATATCAATCAGGCGTGACTCGGCTCCACCCAATGTAATTGCCAAGCCATATTGTGGGTTTGGTGGAAAATGAATACCAACGCGATCGGTGACTTTGAGAAAATCGGTGATGCCGATGGTATGCAATGCCATGACAGCCGGAATATTCATGCTACGCGCCAAGGCATCGCGCATTAACATTGGCCCATGAAAAGTCAGATCGTAATTTTGCGGGGTGTAATATTGGCCCCACTGATTTCGAAATGATACTGGCACATCCCAATACAAAGTAGCAGGAGTTGCACCCTTTTCCATCTGGGTTAGATACGTAAACGGTTTAATGGTCGAGCCGGGCTGGCGCAACGACAAAGCCACATTAACCTGTCCTCTAATTTGGGTGTTATAAAAATCGGCGCTGCCCACCATCGCCAAAACCTCACCGTTGCGAGGATCCATCACCACCACTGCGCCATTATTTACATTTTTATCTTTTAATTTGGCAATTTGTTCTTTCACGGCTTGCTCGGCAATTTGTTGCACTTTGCGGTCGAGTGTGGTGTAAATTTGCAACCCTGGCTCTTGATACAGTGCTTTGCCATATTTTTCATCAAGCTGTTGGCGCAAATAATTCATAAAATGGGGTGCAACCGAGGTTACATTGACTGGTACTGATTTAAAATCTTTTGCTTCCACCTCTTTCAGCGCGGCTTGTCCCATGTCGCTGGTAATATAACCCGCTTCTTCCATTAGCCCTAACACCACCTGCATTCTGCGCAATCCACGTTGTTCGCTGGCAACAGGGTCCCAATAAGAGGGAGCTTGTGGCAATCCAGCCAACAGTGCCGATTCACCCAAGGTTAAATCTTTGGCTTTTTTATTGAAATAGGTTTCAGATGCAGCCTCGATACCATAAGCCAAATTGCCATAGTTGATTTCGTTGAGATAAATCTCTAAAATTTCGTCACGTTTATAGCGGCGCACCATTTCATTAGCCAGCACGATTTCGCGCAATTTGCGCCATGCGGTGCGCTCGGTGCGTTCTTCTGCCGAGAGCAATAAATTGCGAGCCACTTGTTGAGTGATGGTGCTACCACCACTGACAAATTCACGCTCGGTGAACAAATAATAGACGACCCTCATAATAGCAACTGGGTCAAACCCGACCGTGTAGCGATAAAAATTAGGGTCTTCGGTCGAGGTGGTGGCTTTTACCACCCATTCGCTAATCTCCGAAACCGGCACATAAGTGCGCCGTCCACCTGTTGGGTTGGATGGATCGGTAATTTCGACGATAAAATTGCCATCTCGATCATAAATTTTGCTGCTGGCAAAGGTGCTGCGGCGGGCTTTTAGTTGGCCAACATCCGGCAACTCTTGTGCAATTTTTACATAAGCAATGGCCCCCACAGCCAAAATTGCAAAAAAGCCTATCACTACAAATAGTGAGAGCATAAAAAATGCCGTTGCAATTGGCGAATTGCGAAACCAGCGGTGTTTTGATTTGCGGCTCACTAGTTTGGGGCTGGGAGTGGGCGTGACTGGTTTTTCCGGTGGTTTGGCAGGCGTGACGGGCGATATATGGGCCGCCTGTGCTGAGGAGGCATTACTTGCCGCCGATTGTGCGGCAGCTTGATTGTCTTGCGGGCGATTGCTCGCAGGGATGTAACCCGGGCGCATGGGCACCGGTGTATTGCGCAGGGTCAGCCCTGTTGATAGGGCATTAGGTTGCTCGCTCACATTATTTAGTATAGCAGTCTAGTCATCGCCATGCCTGACTACACTCTGACGCATTTGGCACGATTCATCCATTGCTGGAATCGCATCTTCCCAATAATAAGAGGTATCCCCAAAAGACATAATGCTGAACTCACTCCAAATACCAGTGAGAGTGAGTTCAGCGAACATTTGTTTTAATTTCACCGCTTTCTTCGTATATACTCATATGTGATGTCAGTTTCTCGTAATGATTTAATAAAACAGGGCGCTCAATGGGGGGCTATTGCTGCCACAATTAGCACCCTCGCTTTCATTTTATTTTGGTGGTTTGCAACCTTGCCGCAAACGCTTTTGCCAGTCGTGCGTATTCCAGATTGGCTTGCCATCGGTATTTATCTTATTAGTGCTGGGTTGGTGATTGGTCTCATTTTTGCTATTCCGCTGGGTTTGTTCAACGGGGCATTGATTGGGTTTGTTTTAGCCACACTGCTACGCCGTCCTAAGGCTTTGCATCCTCAGATGGGCTTAATTGTTGGCGGGCTAATTTCTTTGATCAGCATTTTTATCATTGGCCCGTTAAATGGGGAAGTGGTGTTGCCTTTTTACACATTCGAATTTGCATCGATTTGGAGTGTTGCCTACGTTTTTTATATCACCAGTGGTGCATGGGTTGGGCGACAACTACAGCACCAAAGCGCAAACGGACAATTTATTACTCTTTCGATTTAATGTGTGGCAAGCAATCGCTTGTCATTTTTTGCTTTGTCAATCGTTCAATTTGAACCCGCCGCCATTTTAGGGGCGGGGCTAATGGCGCTTAGCTCGGCCACGCTCTTGCCTTTTGCCATTGCCATGTTGATCGGCTTACGGTTATGGCACTGGTATCTCAGCGGCTTGTTTACACAGCGCACGCTGGTTGACAGCCCCATTCTATTTTTGCTATTGCTCATGCCATTGAACCAATGGATTTCGATCAAACCAGAGGTGACGTGGGTGCAGGTGTTGCGGCTCGTCTTTGGTATGGTTTGGTTTTATGCAGTTATTAATTGGGCCAACACCTTACAACGTATCGAGCATATTGGCTTTGCTTTGGTGTTATTTGGCTGCGCTTTGGCCTTGGCTGCGCCGTTTATTGTTAACCAACGCGGCGGCAAATTACCATTTTTGCCCGATGCGTTATATGATTGGTTTGTGCCAATCGTTAGCCGCACCATGAACGCCAATGTATTTGCTGGCACATTGGTCATCATTGCGCCATTGGCCTTTGCCCAAATTTTGTTTGGGGTGGGCATACGTCGTCAGCAAGTTTTTTTTGCACTAGCGTTCATGCTTATGGCGATCATGTTATTCATCTCACAATCACGCGGCGGCCTTATTGCCTTTGGTATTAGTATTGCGGCAATGCTTGGATGTCGCGGTTTGCTGATCATAAACTTGAGGCTGATCCTACTTGGTAGGCGATTTCGTGCCTTGGTTGTTATTCTTGGATTAATATTAGCTTTTAGTTGGCAATTCGTTAACCTATCACGATTATTCAATTCGTTGTTAGCCAACCCCTCTTTAGGTGGGTTAGATGCCCGCTTAGAAATTTGGCAACGTGCTATTTATATTATTCAAGATTTTGCTTATACCGGTGTTGGTATGGGCATGTTTGAGCCTGTTAGCTTATTGCTTTATGCGGCTTATGTCAGCAAATTTGATATTCCCCATGCCCACAATCTTTTTTTGCAAGTTGCCGTTGACCTTGGTCTGCCGGGCTTTATGGCTTGGTTCATTATTTTGATAAAAACCTTGCAAGCTGCTATACAAGCATATCAATGGCAATTACCTGTGATTACAAACATATCCCGAGCGCTGGCGGTTGGGTTAATCGGTAGTCAAATTGCCTTAATTATTCATGGATTAACCGATGCTGTTTTGTGGGGTGTCGTGCGTGCTTCACCCATCATTTGGTTAATATGGGCACTATGCCTTGCGCTTAGAAAAATAACATTCTTAGAGTCAATCTCAACGCCGAAATCACTTGAATCAAAAGTTAATGCAAAGACGACGTGCAATCTTATAAATTTCTAAGTATCTCCAGTAAAAAATCAGGCAGAATGTGTGCAGTATTTTTTTTAATATCCGACTATACATACGGAGGCCTATAGTAGTGAGTTATCTCGTAACAGGACAGACTGCACCCGTTGTAACACTAGCCAAGACATGGTGGCGTTTACGGCTCTCAGAGCGAAAACTTTTATTGCGCTTTGGAGACATGAGCATCATCGGAATTGGCATTATTGGTGCCATTTGGATGTGGACTGTATTGGCAAGTCGTCCGTTTACGCTAGATTGGCTGCGCGATCAATTGTTATGGATCGTGGCAATGGGCACAGGTTGGCTGATATGGCTGATGCTGAATAATCTATATGATCTTAAAACCGCCGCAAAAGTGCCTTATGCTATACAGCGCATCTTAACTGGTGGCGGCATCATTGCCCTTGGCTATCTTGCCCTTTATTTTGTCTTGGCCTCTCCACTTAATGGTTCAATCTTCCCCCAAATTTCAGGTACGATTGCACGCACCGCCCCCACTGCCGTCGATGCCCCCATTACTTTAGTGAGTTTACTGCGTGATATTACGAGCGAAAGTGGTCGTCCGCCGCGTTTGGCTCCTGGCTTGGTCATTGGCGTTACGACTGCATTGCTGATCATTTGGCGTAGCACGTTTGCAGCTGTGTTCAGCGGCGCACAAACCCGCCGCCGTGTGCTCATTCTGGGCGCTGGGCGTGCTGGGCGCATTATTGGCGAAACCTTGCGCCGTGACCATAAAGCCCATTTCGAAGTATTAGGTTTTGTCGATGATGATCAGAAAAAACAATCGACCTTGGTTGAAGACATTCCGGTGCTTGGTACGCATGAAGATTTGTTGCGCTTGGTCAATATGCGTGGGATCGATGAATTAATCGTTGCCATTACCACCGAAGTGCGCGGCAAAATGTTTCAAGTTATCACCGATTGTCATGAGCGTGGGGTGACTGTCACGCCAATGCCGTTGTTATATGAGCAATTGACCGGCAAAGTAGCCATTGAACATATTGGTGCTCAATGGTTTGTTGCCCTACCTTTTCAGTCTTTCCAATCTGAAACTGCTTTCAAAATTGCGATGAAGCGTTTGTTTGATTTGGCCTGTGCGCTCATCTTAACCCCCTTCTTTTGTGTGCTGTTTCCTTTTATCGCGCTAGCAATTAAACTGGATAACCAAGGCCCCATTTTTTATAGCCAAGAGCGCATGGGGCAACATGGCAAGCGATTCACCATTAGCAAGTTTCGTACAATGGTTGTGAATGCCGAAGCAGATGGCACCGCCCAATGGGCACAACGCAATGACCCCCGTGTGACCAAGGTTGGCAAGTTTTTGCGCCGTACCCGTTTAGACGAATTGCCCCAATTACTGAGCCTGTGGCGTGGCGATATGAGCATGGTTGGTCCACGCCCAGAACGCCCACAATTTATTGATCAATTACAACGCGAAATTCCCTTCTTTCGCACCCGCCTATCCGTAAAACCAGGTTTAACGGGTTGGGCGCAAATTAATTATGGCTATGGTGCATCTATCGAAGATGCTTTTGTAAAATTACAGTTTGATTTGTTTTATATCAAACATCATTCTGTATTCTTCGACATCAAAATTATTTTACGCACCATTAGCGTGGTTTTGCGTATGGCTGGTCAATAATTACCTCTGAAAACGCAATCGGCCCCTTCTCAGCAAAGAAGGGGCCGATTGCGTTTTCAGATAGATGTAAGGTTTATGCCGAACTCGATATAACATTGTGTTGGGATCGGGCCTGACGCGTTCCCAACACAAATTTCTAGGTCTAACTATTTACGCGGTTGATTAGGGTTAATTCACCTACGGTAATTTTGACAATATCACCTATGCTTAAAGTAAATTCCTCATTTGGAACAATTCCAGTTCCTGTCATCAACATAAAGCCATTGGGGAAATCAAGTTCCATGCGGACATAGCTTGCCAATTCTTCGAGGTTACGTTTCATATTGCTGATCGAAGTATCGCCACTAAAACATTGCACCCCGCCACGCTCAATTTCAATATGCACGGGTAAGGTGCGCATGACAGCGGGTGGGGCCAGTCGAATGGCGGGGCCAATGGCCGCCGAGCCTCTATACATTTTGGCTTGCGGTAAATAAAGGGCATTGCTGCCTTCAATATCGCGCGATGAAACATCATTGCCAGCCGTATAACCAATAATTTCACCATGTGCATTGACTACCAATGTTAATTCGGGTTCTGGCACATTCCACGTGCTATCTTTGCGAATGCGAATGTCTGCGCCGCTGCCGACCACTCGCCAGCCAATGGCTTTCATAAATAATTCAGGGCGTTCGGCAGCATAAACTTTGTCATAAATGCTGGCATTGCCTGATTCAGCCATACGGGCATCGCGGCTGCGCAAGTAGGTAACACCGCTGGCCCAAATCTCTTGCCCATCGTCGATAGGGGCAAGCAGGGTTCCGCTGGCGGCTTCATTGCACATACATGCGGCAATATATGCATGTAACTGATTTGTTGGGGTTTGTAGTGCACTGCTTAAGGTAAAGCCTGAGATAAGCCATTTACCATCGACAGCCCAACGACTGCCATGCATGGTTTGATATTTTGTGAGTTGCATGTTAATATTTTATCGTGTCTTGGTATCTTCTCAATAAACAGTGGAAACTAAAACAAATTTTTGCCGAACTTACGATCACTTCACGTGTGGATCGTCCAAAGCCTGATCCACACGTGAAGTGATCGTAAGTTCAGTATTAATTCATTGCAAGATTCCCCCAATCATTGAGAAAATATGTTAAGGTGACTTTAGGAAATAACGTTGTTTGTTATCTTATCAGAAAAAACGCTATACTTGGGTTTTAATAATCTATAAAACTATCATTGCAACATACTGTAAGGTCTAAGACGACAATAATCATTCAAAATTATATGATTTCGCTATTTTGATAATGTGTTGACATCAGCACAGATTCTCAAAATAATTGTGATTAATTGTTATTTAAACTATGAAATCTAAATTACCTCATTCCGTTGCGGTGGGTGTTTTTGCTTGCACCCTTGCTACATCGCTTATTGCCTCACCATCTAGTGCGGCTTCACGTCCTGCTGCATTATCAACCCCCAATCATGGTAATGCTGAAATAGTTCAATCGATATCGACTGCGCAAAATTCACCCATTGGCTTAGTTGCTTTGGTACAAGAGATATCGAATGTGCCTGCGAATGATGTGGTGTATGACAGTGCCCGTAGCTTTCTGTATGCATCTGTGGGGGCAAGCGGCGGGGCTTCGGCGAATTCTATTTTAGCCATTAACGTGCCTGCTGGCACGGTTGCTGCCAGTATTCCGGTGGGTTCTTTGCCCAATAAATTAGCCATTTCAGCCGACAACCAATTTTTGTATGTGGGCTTAGATGATGTTGGCACTGTGCGTCGGATCGATCTGAATACGCGCCTGACCAATATTGAGTTTCCGATTGGGTTAAGTGCTGAATGTGGCCGTAATCGTGCAGGTGATTTAAAAGTGCCGCCGGGGCTGCCTAATAGTGTAGCCGTTGTTGCTACTGCTTTTTGTGCCCCCGGGCAATCATCACCGCGTTATCAAGGGGTATGGATGTTTGAAGATGGTGAGCGTCGGGTCGTATCTACTTTGCCTGAGGCTGTGCCAAATGATGTCTCGTTGCAATTTGGCACTACGGCTGATACATTATATGAATATAGCTTGGGTCGTGTGCACAAGCTAAATATTACGGCAGCTGGTGTATATTTAGCCACCGATTTATCAACCTTTGCTAATACTGGCGATGAATTCCCGACGCGGCATTTGGCTTATGATGGTCAATCGTTGTATATGACCAACGGCGTGGTAGTAAATGCTGATGGCGGCAGTCGAACTGGCAAATATACATTGCAAAAAGATGATTTTGCTCAAGTTCGTTCGGGTGAAATCGTCATTGTTAATTCATCTGCAAAGAAAGTGATGATTGTACGCGGCGGTATTTATGACGCAGGCGCAGAGAAATCAGCCCCAAGCGTCCAAGTCATGAGTATTGGTGATTTTGCCAATCGACAAGATTTGCCGGTCTTAACCGCATTTACCAACCCTAGCCGTGTAGCTGAGATTTCGCCCGGAGTCTATGCATTTCGCACGAATGAATCAAAACTATATTTTTTGCGCATTTTTTCACCTATTACACCTATTGCGAATGCTGGGCTGGATGCTAATATTGGTATATTGGCGCAGGTGACTTTGAATGGTAGCGTGACACTTGATCCGAATGCCCAAGTGCAAAGCTATCAATGGCGGCAGTTAAGAGGCCCAACTGTCACGCTGAATGGCGCAAATACGCTCACCCCCAGTTTTGTGCCAGTGCAAACTGGCGTCTATGAATTTGAATTTGCCGTGCGTGATTCATTTGGGCAGAAAAGTGCGCCCGATACCGTGACGATTTTAGTGTCGCCACCCTCTAAAATTTTCTTGACAACAGCACTTAACAATTGGGCTGTGCCAACTTGCGAATCGGCTGTTTTTAGCGATTTTAATGGGCCAGATGTGCATTGGCCGATTGGTCGGGTGGGTAATGTTGGTTATGAATTAAACAATGGGGTATATCAATTGAACGCCTTGCAATCGGATATTGCATTTTCATTTTCCCCAGCTTCGTGGGGCATCCCACTGAGCACTACCATTTCTGCCGAGGCATGGTCGAACCTAGACCGCGCCACAGCAGCCGTTGGTCTTGCCTTTGGCATTAAATCAAGCATCGTTAATGGCAAGCCTCAGCCCGATAGTTGGTATGCCTTTCTCATTAACCCACCCGGCCAAGAGTATCGGCTTGAGCGTTGGTTCCCCAATGCGCCCAGTGGTGTGTTAATTGCGTCTGGGCAACACCCCAATATTGCACAAAGCCCCACCAGCCCACAAAAACTAGAGGTGCGTTATGGCGGCGGTCGGGCCGTGATGTTGGTTAATGGTTTTGTCGTGGCTTCGCAGCCCATCGAAAAATTTGAAACCCGCACCTTGGTTGGGGTGATGGCGGTCAATAACCGCAGCAATTCGATTGCTTACTTTGATAATTTCCGAGTGACAGCGAATGCTGGTTGTATTTCAGATGTGTTGGTTGGAACTGACGGGCAGATCTACCCGTAACAGACTGGTTGCAAGGGGCAGGTTGCAGAATTGCCTCTTGCCCCTTGCAGTCTGCTTAACTTTTATATTCGCGTAGCTTGGGGAATTTGACTGCCACCCACAACGTGAGCAATACGGTTAAGATGCCGCCGCTGACAATGGAAGCCGGAACACCCAAGACTGCTGCAACCAGCCCGGCTTCAAGCTCACCCAGTTGGGGTCCACCCTGAAAAAACATCATATTTACGCCAACCATGCGCCCGCGCATATGGT
The DNA here is from genome assembly GCA_018969115.1 of Chloroflexota bacterium. Lineage (GTDB taxonomy): Bacteria > Chloroflexota > Anaerolineae > J036 > Brachytrichaceae > AQU-03. The sequence continues at coordinate 14,148 of JAGWYZ010000063.1, forward strand.
CGGGCGTGAGCAATTGACGCACTGTGCCACGAATGACGGTGGAGACTGCATCGGCGACACCCGTAAACGCATAAAACAAATAAGATAATACGGCATTGCTGCTAAGGCCAAACAAAGCAGTCGCAATTCCATATACAATGACGGCCCCGAGCAGCACCCGCCCTTGGTTATGAATTGTGCCGCGAAATGAGACAATGGTGCCAGCAATTAATGCCCCTACCGCTTGCCCAGTAGCAAGAATGCCAAACCCGCGTGGCCCTAAGCCCAAATATTGCCCAGCCATGATGGGAAGCATGGTTTGAGCCGACGAGAAAAAAGTGGCAAAGAAGTCGAGCAGCATGGTGCTGAAAATGATGCGCTCGTTGTGCACAAAGCGAAAACCATCAGCCATTGAGCGCAATGACACTTTGTTGGTCGCACCTTTGTCACTCGCACGATATTTCATAATGACAATGGCAACCACCACCCCTAAAAATGAAATCGCGTTAAAGACATAAGCCGCCTCGACACCCCATTCGGCAATAATTAGCCCACCCAAGGCCGGGCCGCCAATTTGCCCGACATTCATCACCATGCTGCCCAAGCTAAGCGCATTGGTTAAATGTTGACGTGGCACCAGATTGGGAATGATGGCCTGACGTGCCGGTGCACCGAAGGCATTGGTTGCGGCGATACCCGATGTAACCAAATAGATTGAGATGATGCTATGCCCAGCCGTGAGTGACAAAATTGCCAGCAAGATTGATAACGCGCTGGCAATGAGTGACGAGATCAAAATAATTTTGCGGCGATCAAAGGCATCGGCCACCGTGCCACCCAGCAAGGCAAAGAAAATAATGGGCACAATGCGTGCCAACCCGATTCCGCCCAAGCCCAAGGCCGCTTCGCCTAGTTGATAATTTTGCCCGAATAAAGTGAGTGTAAATGTTTGATTTTTAAGTAATTCAAAAATCTGCCAATGAATGGCCGTGTTTTGCACTGCATTCCCAAATACCGAAATCATTGAGCCGATCCATAGCCAACGAAAATCGGCATGTTGTAAGGCAGAAAAACGCGTGAGGTTTGTCATTAAAATTACGAATTACGAATTACGAATTAAATTTCGTAATTCATAATTTCCTAAAAAGTGATCATTGCCTTGATCGCGCCAGTTTCAGGTTTGATCCAGGTGGCGAATGGTTCGATCATGGCATCGCAGGGGGCACGATGAGTGATCCACGCGTCGGTGTTAATTTGCCCGCGCTCGATCAGATCAATTGTGCGATGAAACTCGCGGGCGGTGGCATTGCGACTGCCCATTAGTGTAATTTCGCGGCGATGCAAATGCGGGTCGCTAAATGTAATTTCACCCTGCACAAGGCCAACATACACCAACCTGCCACCATGCGACACATATTCAAAGGCTGTCATCATCGAGCGGGCGTTACCAGTGGCATCAAACACCAAGGTTGGTAATTCGCCATTAGTGATGTCTAGCAGTGTTTGCAATGGCTTTAAATCAGCATATAGCAGATGCGTTAAACCATATTGCTGTTTGCAAAATGCTAAACGCTGCGGGTTGATATCCATCACGATCAATTTAGATGGATCGACCGCCAAGCGTGCAAACTCGATCACCGATAACCCAATCGGGCCAGCCCCGATTACCAATACAAATTCGTCGTTATTGTTGGTCTCGATGCCAGACCGATGCACGGCGTGCGCCCCAATACACAAGGTTTCGACCAAGGCCAATTGTTCGAGTGTTAGTTTTGCTGATTTGTGCAGTTTTGGCAAAGGTAGCGTAATATATTCACGCATGCCGCCATCCGTATGCACCCCAAGGCATTGCAAGCTGGTGCAACAATTGCTTGTGCCGTGCCGGCAGGCAATACATTTGCCACAAGTCAGGTATGGCTCAACTGAGCAATAATCGCCAGGTGCGAGCGATTTTAAATTGGGTGTGTCTGACGTGGCATGAATCGCTACCACCTCTACACCCAATTCATGTCCTAAAATGCGCGGGTAGCTAAAAAATGGTTGCCGTCCGGCATAGCCATGCAAATCTGTGCCACACACGCCAACACGATGCACCCGAACCAGTGCATGACCGGGCGGCGGTTCGGTCGGTGCGGTTGTGTCGGTCAATTTAAATTTAAAGGGTTGTTCGAGGACGATTGTTTTCATAGATAAGGAGAAAACTAAGGGTGAAGGATGAAAGGTGAAGCATAGAGAATGAAGGGAAGCTCCTTCATCCTTCACCCCTCATCCTTTATCCTTAATTTACAGGTGTAATCGCTGGTTGACCGCTAAGCACAGCGATGGCGTTGCGTGCGGCTAATGTTGCCATTGCCAAGCGGGTGCGTGGGGTGGCACTGCCAACGTGCGGGGTGCCGACAAAATTATCGAGCGTGAATAATGGATTGCTGGCAGGGGTTGGCTCCACTTCATACACATCTGATCCCGCTGCCCAAGGGCGACCAGCCTTGAGTGCCTCGTAGAGGGCTTTTTCTTGCATCACCGCGCCACGTGCAATATTTACAAACACAGCAGTATCTTTCATCAAGGCAAATTCACGCGCCCCAAACAAACCGCGTGTTTGCGCAGTTAATGGGGCAGCCATCACCACAAAATCGGCTTCACGTAATAGATCATCAAAGGCGCGATATTGCGCCCCTAATACGGCTTCAAGTTCAGAGGCGGGGCGGCGATTGTGATATAAAATATTCATACCGAAGCCTTTACCGCGCCGCGCAATGGCTCCGCCGATGCGGCCTGCGCCGATGATACCGAGGGTAGTGCCATACACATCTTGGCTTAGTTGAAAAAATGGGTGCCACATGCCCCAACGCCCTTCTTGAATGAGGGTATGCCCCGACACCACGCGCCGTGCTGCTGCCATCAGCAATGCCCATGCTGCATCAGCCGTCGATTCGGTCAGCACATCGGGGGTATTGGTTAGCAATACACCACGCGCGGTGCAGGCTGGCACATCGACATTGTCGTAACCCACCGCCATTTGGGCAATCACTTTACAGCGTGGGGCCGCCTCTAAAAATTCAAAATCAATCTTTTCGCTTACACTTTGGGTGATAACGGCATCAGATTGGGCAGCTTCGGCTAAAAATACCTCACGCGGGCAAGGCTCTAGGCGATCCCAATACCCATAATCACAATGTTGGGCGATCAAATCTACCGCCGCCTGTGGAATACGACGTGCAATATATATACGTTTTTTCATGGCTGCTGAATAATGAGTGCCAAGTGCCAAGTTGAAAGTAAAAAGCAAAAGATGCTAAGTTTTAATACTTTCAACTTTGCATTTTTATTTGCGCATTTTGCCGTCGTAGACGTTGGGATTGACTGGGGTGGGGAGGCGCTCGCCGCGCACACCAGCAATGAGGTTGTGGGCTGCCATCGAGGCCATCTTGCCGCGGGTGGCGACTGAGGCACTGGCAATATGTGGCACGATCAAACAATTGGGCAAGGTTAACAATGGATGATCAACTGGAATGGGTTCGGGGTCGGTCACATCTAAACCTGCGCCTAAAATTTGGCCCGATTTCAAGGCTTCATACAGCGCCATGTGGTCAACAATTGGGCCACGTGCCGAATTGATGAGAATAGCTGTGCGCTTCATTTTGGCAAAGGCCACCGCATTAAACATATAGCGTGTGCTTGGGTTTAGGTCAGTGTGAATCGAGACAAAATCGGCTTCGGCTAAAATGGTATCGATATCGGCATACGTGACCCCCATGCTTTGCTCTAAATCTTGGCGGCGGTAGACATCATGATACAACACCTTCATGTCAAAACCGCTGGCACGTTTGGCCATGCCTTGTCCAATTCGCCCAAAGCCAATAATGCCAAGGGTGGCCTTGTGAATGTCTTGCCCCATCAACAACATCGGTCCCCATGTTTTCCATTTGGCAGCTCGCACATAGTCAATGCTTTCAGAAATGCGCCGTGCCGTCGCCATCAACAAGGTAAAGGCAATGTCTGCCGTGGTGTCGGTTAGCACGCCCGGTGTGTTGCCAATGGGCAACCCGCGTTCGGTGGCGGCTTTAATATCGATGTTGTCGAAACCGACGGCAAAATTTGACACCACGCGAATTTGTGGGTTGGCATCCATCAATTCGGCATCGATCTTGTCGGTGAGCAGCGAAAGTACCCCGACCTTGTCTTTAATCTTTTCGAGCAATACTTCGCGCGGTGGGGGCAATTCATGCTCCCACAATTCCATATCGCAAGCCTCACGCACAAGGCTCAGGCCCTCTTCAGGGATGATTCGGGTGACAAAAACTTTGGGTTTGTTGGTCATTATTTCTTTTCCTGTGTAAATAAATTTTAAAAAATATCAGGATGACAATTGTATGGGCTATTTAGCCAATTCTCGCGTAGCAGTTCTGGAATTGCTTTGGAATGGTGGGCTATGGTAAACCCTATAATTTCATTTCTACTTTGTATCATTTTAATTTATAAAATTCACCAATAGTAGGAATGGAAAAATGAAAAAATGAGGTCTGTGTCATTGCGTATGGTTTATGTGCGGCAAAATACAATTATATATGTTGTATTTATACTGTGTTTAAACTATTTTTGCGTTACAAATGGTGTTGGCTGTTGTTGCTTTATAGTCTAACATTGTTTGGTATTACCACAGCAGCTTATTTGTGGCTTATCCTTCCTTACAGCTTGGGCGCAGGTGCCATTCTATGACGTGATTGGAGTATCACTCAATAATTCGGGGTAAACCCCAAAGATGTAATGCCAAACGCACTATATGACCATTGAAGTTAGGGGCAAAGCCCCTAATTTCAATGGTCATATAGTGCGTTTGGCGAAAAATAGTTTTATTTCCCCCGATTTTTTGAGATAATATTAATTGGGCATTTTGTGTTACATAGCATAGCCAGCTCTCTTGTACGCTGTGCCACCTATCGATGTTATGTGCGGCTGGGGCGCTGGCAACTGTCCCTGGGCGATTTGGTTGTTGCGGCTTGCGCCTGTGTCGAAGAGTCATTACTAGCATTGTCGCCGGTCAGGTCGTTTGATTCAAAAGATTTGGCGTGTAATTGGCTGGGCATTGGATTGGTATGTTGGGTTGGCTTGATCTTAAAATGACGCTGCGCCGAATGGCTATACTGAAGCCTGAACGTCATGCTTGAACGAGAGATTAACACCCTGAGTGTCAGCGATTGGACCAAAGCTGAGCAAGTGATTGAGCGCATTTGCTTAAAAGAAGGCTTGTGGTCATCGCTCAAAAACACCCTAAAACAATATCCGGGCAGTGTACATTGGCATTTTAAGCAATCAGGCGGGGCCGGGGTGATCGAGATTACACTGTGGCCTGCCAGCAATCGGCTGTGGCTGAGTGTGCATGATAACCGCAATGCCGAATGGATACCCGAGACCTTCGAAAAGATTGCGGCAGAATTGGCTTACTGGCTATGAAAACACCTACCCATTACTCGGCTGTTTATTTGTTTTTTGTGCGCGATGCACAGCTATTGCTCATCCGTCGCTTTAATACAGGTTTTGAAGATGGCAATTACAGCGTGGTTGCTGGGCATGTCGAATCTGGCGAATCTGCAACGGCGGCGGCAGTGCGCGAGGCTCGCGAAGAAGTTGGGGTCGAAATTGCACCCCATGATCTTGAATTTGTGCATGTGCAACATCGCAAATCTACTCCAGTACATGAATATTGTGATTATTACTTTTTTGTGCGGCATTGGCTGGGCGAGCCGCATAATTGCGAACCCCATAAGTGCGACGATATCTTTTGGGTGTCGCCTAAGCAATTGCCACCCAACACCGTGCCATTTGTGCGCCAAGTGATTGAGGCCGTGTTTGAGTCTTCATCATCGTATAGCGAATATGGGTTTGTGGTCACCTAATTTAACATACATAGAGCAAATTTCTAAAAGATGAAAGACCGATTTCACTATCTATCCTTAAAAGCGTAGCTTTTAAGGATAGATAGTGAAAT
>JAGWYZ010000064.1 GCA_018969115.1 Chloroflexota bacterium
TGATGGTGTGGGCAAAGCCCATTTCAAGATAAAAGCATAGTAAATACGATTATGATGAATAAAACAAAAATAGGCATTATTGGTTGTGGCAATATTAGTGGAATCTATTTTAAGGCAGGCAAAACGTTTGAGATTCTTGATATTGTTGCTTGTGCAGATATTAATATGGATGCGGCCCACGCCAAAGGGGCCGAACAAGGTGTGCCCGCCTGTACGGTTGATGAGCTACTTGCCAACCCAGACATTGAAATTGTGGTTAATTTAACCATTCCTGCTGCGCATGGTGATGTTGCCTTAGCAGCCTTAAATGCTGGTAAACATGTGCATACCGAAAAGCCTTTAGCGATTACGCGTGAACAAGGCAAAGCAGTATTAGCATTGGCCGAAGCAAAAGGTTTACGGGTAGGTTGTGCGCCAGATACATTTATGGGGGGTGGGTTACAAACGTGTCGCCAATTAATTGATGATGGCGTTATCGGCAGGCCGATTGCGGCCACTGCCTTCATGATGAGTCATGGCCCCGAAAGCTGGCACCCCAACCCCGACTTTTTTTATCAACCTGGCGCAGGCCCAATGTTTGATATGGGTCCGTATTATTTAACCGCGCTTATCAATTTTATCGGTCCAGTGCGGCGCGTGACCGGCTCGGCCCAAGTCAGCTTTGCCGAACGCACGATTACTGGGCAAAACCCGCGTAATGGCGAAAAAATCAAGGTAAACACTCCCACGCATGTCACTGGCATTATGGATTTTGCCAGCGGGGCAGTCGGCACTATCATCACCACTTTCGATTCGTGGGGGGCAACTGTGCCGCGCATTGAAATTTATGGCAGCGAAGGTTCTTTGGTCGTGCCAGACCCCAATATTTTTGGGGGGCCAATTATGCTGAAACGTGGGGCCACCAAAACGTGGGACGAAGTGTCCATTACACGGGGCTATACTGAAAATAGCCGAGGGTTGGGCGTAGCCGATATGGCTCATGCCATTCGTGAAAACAGACCACACCGTGCCAATGGCACAATGGCTTATCATGTACTCGACCTTATGCACGCTTTTCATGATGCGTCGCGCGAGAATCGCCACATTATGATGTCAAGCACGTGTGAACGTCCAGCCGCGTTGCACCCCGATACGCGGTTTTAATATGGAATAGATTGCGATTTGTAAGAGCCGTGTAGGCATGAGTCGTTGATTGGTTGGTTTGTTGAATGGTTGATTAATAACTTGTAACTTGTCAGGCATGAATCAACCAACTGACCAATCAACTAAAATCTTGTTATCATGATGACAAAAATAGATGGGCAATATGTTACCCCCAGCGCAGCCCCCGAAGCCGTGATTATTGAGCGCACCCATAATTCTGAATGGCAAGTGTTGTGGGCAGCCGATGAAAATCCCTTGCCAATGAATGCGCTTTCGTGCGAATATCGTGTGATGGTAGGAGATGACTGGGAAGGGTTAGGCCATTTTGATGGCAATACGTTGTCGGGTTATTTCCCAATTGAAGCATTTAGCGAAGACATAGACATGCCTGAAATGATGGTATTAGAAAGCGAATTTGAAACCCTGCCTGCCATTGGCACATTTCAGGCCAAATTACGGGCTGATGGCTCATTTACTGTCACTATTGAGCGTTGGGATGGTAATTTGCCACCCCATTTAGGTCATGTTGGTTGGTTTGAGCCTGAAATGACACGCATTGAAACAGAATGGTTGCGACAGCAAAATTAACATGATCGCTAAACTGATAACTCGCCCCATTGTTATTGTCAAAGGCGCGGGCGATCTAGGCACAGGCGTGGCGTATCGTTTACATCGGGCTGGGTTTCGGGTGCTGTGCACCGACCTGCCTCAACCGCTTGTCATTCGGCGCACCGTAGCGTTTGCATCGGCTTTGTTTGATGGACACATGACTGTCGAAGATGTGCGGGCTGAGCACATTCGCCACATTGATGAAGCCGATGCAGTGTGGCAATGCAACTGTGTGCCTGTGATCATCGACCCTGTTTGCCAAAGCCGCAGCCAACTCCAACCCATTGCCATTATTGATTGCATTTTGGCAAAGCGCAATACCGGCACCAATTTGACTGATGCGCCGATTGTGGTGACGTGTGGCCCGGGGTTTACGGTTGGGCAAGATTGCCATGCTATTGTCGAAACGATGCGCGGGCATCATTTGGGGCGTGTGATTCGGCGTGGCACGGCGTTGCCAAATACGGGCGTGCCGGGTGAAATTGGTGGTCACAGCGCCCAGCGCGTGGTGCGTGCGCCTTGTGATGGCACATTCAAAAGCTGTAGCAAGATCGGCGACACAGTGACACAAGGTCAAATATTGGCAACTGTCAATAACAGCCCTGTGTTTGCCACCATCAACGGTGTATTACGTGGCATTATTTATGATGGCTTAACCGTTAACCAAAGCTTAAAAGTTGCCGATATTGACCCGCGTGCCGAAGTTAGCCATTGTTTTAGCATTTCAGACAAAGCGCTCGCCATTGGCGGCGGGGTGTTAGAAGCTGTATTGAGTCTTTTAACGTGAAGCTAAGGTCGCCAAAAAACCCAAAACAGTCGCTACGCCTGCCATCACAACCCAAGGCAAATTTTCATTGACCAAATTAGCATACTCTTGTTCATTGGCTTGAATGATGTCACGGCCTAAGCTATCGGTAGGTGATTTATTCCCCAGCAAAAGCTCGCGAAATTCGGCAATATTGGCTGGGCGGTCATCGGGGTGCATGGCAATAGCCGCATGAATAGCGCGTTCGGTTTGTTCTGAAATCGCCGAGTTAATTTGTCGAAGTGGCGCAAGCGATGTCGGCTTTAAAAAGCGCTGACGCGCTTCAGGCGGTTGTTGATTGGTAAAAAGATGATATAAAGTCGCCCCGAGCGAATAAATATCTGAACGCACATCAGTATGCGTATCATCTTCGCCATATTGTTCCATCGGGGTGTAAGCGGCGGTGCCACGCCCTTGTAAGACCGTAATCGTGCGAGAATCATCACGTACCATCACTTTTACAAGACCAAAATCAACCAGCTTAATAAGCCCACTTGGCGCAAGTTTGATATTGCTTGGTTTAATATCGCGGTGCAGTACTGGTGTTGCTTGGGTGTGTAAATATTCGAGCGCATCGCACAATTGTTTGCCCCAATTCAGCACTTCAACTTCAACCAAAAAACGATCATGGCGACGTGATTCATCCATAATCTCTTTCAGGTTTTTGCCAGCCACATAATCCATTACTAAATAATCAAGGGCATTTTCAGTAAAATAATCAGACACTTTTGGCAAATTGGGGTGGTCAAGCCGTGCCAAGGTGCTGGCCTCGCGTGAGAATTGGTGTTGTAGCTCGCTTACCAACTGCGGGTCAGTGTTGGGATCAATCCGCACTGCCTTTAACGCACACTTGCGGCCCTCAAGGCGTAAATCCTCGGCCAAATAAACCGATCCCATGCCACCTTGCCCAATGGTCTCGATAATGCGATATCGATTACGTAATGTTGTCCCCCGTGCAAGCATGAGGTCAATTTTATCCTGTTTATCGCTCAAGTGCAAATGCGGCTTGAAGTGCTTGAATCACCTTGGGTTGTAGCTGCACTTGAGGTCGTCTGGAATGTAAAAAACCCGTAAAATGAATAACATGTGCCTTGCGTTATTTACGACTTTAGATGCATATTCGCGCTAAAATTAGGTTGGGGTAATATCTAGCTTATATAATGTAAAAAAACAAGGTGTTTTTGTGCAATCCGTTAACACAAAGTTGGTAATATTAGGTGAGGAGAAGCAATGAAAAAATCGGCTGCGCTTAGTGCGCTTGGGTTAATTAGTATGTTGACTTTGGCAGGGTGTGCTGTAGTCCAACAGCAACTTGGGCGTTTTGGTATTGGATCAACAACAACATCTACATCTGAAGTAAATTTGGCGACTGCGACCAAAGTAACGGTGGAAAAAAGCACACTCGAGACCAAAGTCGTGGCGAACGGCAAAGTTATTGCCCGTAATGTTGGCATTGTGGCTTTCCCGAAGGCCGGGCAAGTGGTTACATTGGCAGTGAAATTGGGCGATCAGGTCAAAGCCGGCCAATTTTTAGCCCAACAAGACACAGCTGACCTAGAATTTACCGCCAAACAATCCTACGCCAGCTATTTAAGCACCTTGGCAACCTATAGCCAAACGGTTAAAGCTGCTGATTCTCGTGATATCGATACAGCAAAATCACAGTTAGCCAGTGCGCAAGCTGCATTAGCCGATTTGCAAAAAGACCCTAGCACCAATGATGTGGCATCGGCTCGCGCAAATTTGCTCAATGCCCAAAATACCTTAAAGTTAAAGCAAGATGCCGCCAGGGGTGTATCGCAAGAAATTGCATCGGCTAAAGCACAATTAGACAACGCTACCATAGCGTTACGGTCGGCTCAAGCCGCTGCTGCAGGCAACGACACCAGCGTGGCAAGTGCGCTAGGGACATTGCAAAATGCCGAAGCAACCTTAAAAGTAAACCAAGCAGCGTATGACCGCGCCTATAAAACCAACCCGGCAGGCATTGGTGGCAGCCCGGCTGGCCTGAATTTGGAAAAAGCGACCAATGATTACAATGTTGCAAAAGCTAATTATCAGAAGGCGTTAGATAACTCGAAAGTTAGTTTAGAAAAAGCCAATACCGATTACAACCTTGCACAAGGGAATTATCAACGGGCATTAGACAATAGCAAGACGGATCTGACCCGCGCCCAAAACGATGTGAGTGTCGCCCAAGCCAACTATAACAAGCTGTTTGAAAAAGCCAAACTTGGGCAAATTGCTTCTGCCGAAGCCCAAGTCGCAAGCGCACAAGCCAAACTTGATCAGTTATTAACCCCCAATAATAGTGAATCGGTGGCATCGGCCAAGGCTAAACTTGAACAAGCTGAAATTTCATGGCAGCAAGCCGACGCAAACCTAAAGAAAACAGCGGTTTATGCGCCATTTGATGGTGTCATTACAACTTTAAACTTTGATATTGGTGACTTTATGAATGGTGGGCAAAAGGCAATGGAAGTAGTTGCGTTAGATCGTCCATTATTTGAAATTGATGTTGACGAAGCTGATATCGCCAATATTCGGGTTGGGCAACAATCACGGGTGTTGTTACAAGCCTACAGCAACCGCCCCATTACCGCTACTGTTGAATATATTGCACCAGCCGCTACAACCAGTGGCAACATTAATACTGTGAAGGTACGTTTGGCCATTGGCGTGAGTGGCCGCCCCCAAGGCATCACTGGGCAGGGTGGACAAGGTGGGCAAGGGCGCCCAGCGGCTCAAGGTCAAGCTGGCACACCAGCCGCCAGCGCTGCCGCAACCCCAGCAGTAGAAGGAACCCCACAAGACAGCGGTACGGCTGCTCCTGGGCAGGGTCGACCGGCAGGTCAAGGTGCTCAAGGTCGTCCGATCACAGGCACATTTAATGCAGCACAAGTTCCCAATATCATTATCGGCATGACAGGTACATCAGAAGTCATTACCAGCCAAATTGAGAATGCCTTAAGCGTGGCAAATCGCGCCCTTATTCCTAATCGCACCACTCGTGGCTTCGAGGTAATTCGGGTTTTGCCTGATGGAAAAAGCACACAACGTGTTGCTGTTACTACCGGATTCCGAAGTCAAAATAGCACGCAGGTTTTAAGTGGGGTCAATGAAGGTGACACCCTCGTTATCTTACAAACTACACCCACTACAACTGGTGGCGCAGCCGGATTTCCGGGTGCAGGTGGCGGCGGCGGTGCCCCGGGTGGCGCAGGCGGCGGGGCTGCTCCTGCAAACACCGGTCGTTAAATAAAAAGGATGAAGGACGAATTTTCTTTTCTCCTTCATCCTTCATCTTTCATCCTTTACCCTTTTATTATGAGCATATTTGAAACTTTTCGCACCGCATTAGAAAGTTTGGCATCGAACAAACTACGCACAATTTTGACCATGTTGGGCGTGATCATCGGTGTTGGTTCGGTCGTGACATTGTTGTCAATTGGCAATGGGGTATCGGGGTTTATTGGCAGCCGCATTCGTGGCATTGGCACAGATTTGCTCACCATTCAACCCGATAACCGGGTAAACAACGCTCGTTTGACAAATGCCGACTTAATTGTGCTTGAAAACCCTCTGGAGGTGCCGGGGGCATTGCGCGTGGTTGGTTCGGTTAGCAATAATGCACGGGTATCGGCTGGCACCAATGTGCGTAATACCCAAGTAAATGGCACGAACCCTGAATTTTTTATTTTGCGCAATATTTTGATCGATTTTGGTGACCCATTTGCCCAAGAAGATTTGGATTTGCGGGTGCGTAAAGCCGTGCTTGGGCCATCGATTGCCGAGGCCTTATTTGGCAATGTGCAAGGTGCATTGGGGCAAACCATTTTAATTAACAGCGCTCCATTTCAAGTGGTAGGTATTACTGAAAAAAAGGGCGGCTTTGGGCCGGGCGGCAACCCCGATGATACCGTTTATGTGCCATTGACTGTGGCACAAGAAAAATTGTTTGTCTTTCGCGGAACTGGGCTACGCTCGGTATCGACCATTTATGTGCAAATGAATGACCCCAAAGAATCGGATAAGGTCATTGAAGATATCAATAATGCATTGCGCCGCCAACACAAATTGGTGGTGGGCCAAGCCGATGATTTTCGAGTTAACAATCAAGCCGAATTGGCCGATACCTTAAATTCGGTGGTCAGCGCACTTACGGCATTTTTGGGGGCGATTGGGGCCATTTCATTGGTGGTCGGTGGCATCGGCATTATGAATATTATGTTGGTAAGCGTGACCGAGCGCACCCGCGAAATTGGAGTGCGCAAAGCTATTGGGGCTAAACGCGGCAGCATCTTGATGCAATTTTTAACTGAGGCTTTAACCGTTAGCGCAATGGCGGGTTTGCTTGGATTATTGATGGGTATCGGCATTTCGGCGTTGGTGGGTCGCGTTCAAAGCACACTCACGCCCGTTGTTGACCCCCGCGCATTGATGATATCATTTGGATTCTCAGTGATGGTAGGCGTTGTATTTGGTTTATATCCAGCTTGGCGCGCCAGTAAATTACAACCAGTGGAGGCTTTGCGTTACGAATAATGGTTCGAGGCTCGATTCGAGTTTTTATTACACTTTTAATAATGCTCTCGTGGATACAATCAATTGCATCACAAGAGTATCATCTAGACATAGATGCCACCCAATTAATGAATGACAATGCGATGCCATTGACAGCGTCTTCGATCATCGTCGCAAATACCCCACAGGTGGTGGTAACCAAAGAGGTGTTACAACTTGTAAGCACATCACAACCCGCAACTTCAGCATCGCAAACGCCACGGCCGACAGCAGCACAAGCAACTTTGCCACCAAACGTTATACCGACTGTAGCAGCAACGGCGTTGCCAACAAGTGTTCCAACGGCTGCCCGTCCAACCCAAGCGGTCACAGCGGTTACAACTGCGCCCCTTGCAAACGTTGCTACAGCAACAGCCTTAAAAGTGTCATTACCTAAGTCACAACCTGCAAAACCTGCCAATGCTGCTGCACCTGTGTCAGCCGCCACGAGCACGCCCAGTGCCACTGCGTTATCTCCCACATCGATCATCTTTGCCACCGCCACTACAATTATCACCACGACGACAATGACGACCACATCGTCGCTCACATTCACTGCAACCCCCACCCAGTCAAAGTTAACACCAATTTCGATCATTACAAACACAGTGCCGATGTTGTATAGAACCTCCATCACAAAACCGGCTGAATTGGTGGTGTCGGTGGTGACGGTTTATACCCCGGGCTATGGCGATAAAATTAATGGCAAAACATGGGGCGCAAATGGTTCAGTGGTGTTAGATGGGCATTTTGCGTGTGGCTCACGTTGGCGGTTAGGCACAGTCATTGAGCTAACTGGGGTTGCCTCTAGCCGTTTGCGTGATCGTAATATTGCATTTCGCGGTGTGTGTGTAGACCGAGGCGAAGAATGGGTGCAGGATGAAGATGGGCATATTTTCCGGGGACGCTTTTCAAATGACCAAATTGATATTGCACTTGCTTCAGGCGAAAATCGCACCCGACGTGCCTTAGATATTGGTCGTATGCGTGGTGTGCGGGTGCGCGTCCTTTATTTACCCGACCCTACAATTAAATTTCAGAATTGGTTTGCTAACCGCAGGTGTGGTGATGATATTTATGCGTGTGATGTCTTTCCGCCACCAACCGACCAATTACCCGTATGGGATTATGTGCGTTGGACAACCAAAGTGAATACGCGGCTCAAGCAATTTGTCGATTTAGACGAAGATGATTGTGAGTTTCCACGCCGCACCTCGTGTATCTTTTAAGGTGGGTTTATTCGTCTTGCGGATCAATCATGCCCCAATATTCCATCATCTTCCACAGGTTTGGTTGGGTGCGAAACCAATTTACTGGAAATGATAATTCTTCGGCGACAGATGAATAATAGATGCCGCCTTTGTCGGGTGGAATGAGGTCGTAGCCCCATTTCGTATCGGCCTGATAAAAAGAGACTCGTGGGCGATCAACCTCGATTTGCCAAACTTCCAATACTTTTGCGTCGCCATATTGCTTCATGCGAGCAGCATGTTGGGTTTCGGGGGTGGCACTGCTGATGATATCAATCGCCAGTGCTGGACCAATGTCGCCCGGTGCGATAAAATCTGCGTTGATGCTTTTGCTGAATTCGGCAGGCACAAAAATAACATCTGGGCGCATAAAGTCGTTGTTTTTTTTTAGTTTAATGGGAGCCCCGTAGCCAATAACAGCACCCAATTGGTATGCGTCAGAGACAACTGAAAGTAAACCAATGCACCAACTTTGCATGCGTGCACGAAGTATGTCGTAAGCCATGTTATGTTAAATTACGCTTTGCCCACGTAAGACTTTAATTTTCCTAACTGTTCAAAAGGCCAAATAATAAACCAGCCACGTGCCACAATTTGTTTGTCTGGCACAATACCAATCATACGGGTTGCAAGGTTACGATTGTCGGCAAGCACAAAATACTCATCGGCTTTAAGCATAAATTCGGCATTTGTTACATTAAAGTCGGCAGTAGCATAGGGTTCATTTAGCACCTCGCCATTCACCAGCACCTGTCCGCTGCTCAATACCACCCGATCACCGGGCAAACCAATCACTCGTCGCAATGTCAAAGTATTATTTGAGGTGTCGTTAATTGTGGCAATATCGCCACGTTGGGGCGACACCAGCCAATAAGTAACACAACTTGTCACCACCGCATGCCCCGGCGGTAAGGCTGGCGACATCGTAAAATCTTGCACTTGCACCGTAACAAACAAAGCATTAAACCCAAATAATAATATGGCAAAAGCGATGATTATTTCAAAAAAACCACGTGTGGCGCGGCTAATAGGCATGATATTGACCCTTGGGGCATATGGCATCTTTATACTATCGGGCGCGATAGAAGAAATAGCTTGAATGGGTGGCTCTGACGAAGTATCTAATTGCATACACTTGCGGCGACATTATACCCAGCGCAAAAATTTTTGACATTTGATTCACACAAGAGGTAGATAATAGTTACATATGAAAAAGACAGGTGTTATTTTTACAAAATTAATCACACTTTTGTTTGTAAGTACTTTGTTTGCTTGTAGCACACCCAGCGCCACCCCAAGCGGTGCTAGTGCAACCGATGGTGTGATTAGCATTGTTGGGGCCTATGCCACCATCAACGCTGGGCCAAATTCATCGGCTTATATGATGATTAGCAATAACGGTGATACACCGGAGCGTTTGATTGCTGCCTCGGCCACAGATGCTAACCCTACTACCTTACACGAAACACAAAATAATAATGGCGTTATGTCAATGGTAGCGGCTCGCGATGGCTTTGAAATACCTGCTCGTGGCAAAATTGAATTGGCCCCCAGTGGCAAACATGTGATGCTCGAAAATGTGAAGCGTAACTTGAAAGTAGGCGATACTACCGCAATTGTACTGAAATTTCAATCGGGCAAAGAAATTGCCTTAACCTTGCCTGTGCGTGAGCCGGGTAGCGCTGGGCATGGGCACTAATTTTGATATGACACAACATGAGTTTGTAATCATTGGGGCTGGGGTGTCTGGCCTAGCGGCAGCCCAGCAACTCAAAAAACATGGGATAAGGCCATTGGTACTAGAGGCGCGTAACCGCATTGGTGGGCGTGTATTAACCGATCGCTCACATGGGGTGGTCGATTTTGGGGCGCAATACATTCACGGGGCAGAAGCCGTTACTTGGGAAATCGTGCGTGATCATCATATCGCCACCCAAGAATGGTTTAATGAGACCAATCCCACTACCCAACACACCCATCTATTTGCCCTAGATGGGCAATGGCTAACCGATGACAAAGCCAATAAGCATGGGCTTGGGGCACGAATGTGCGAATGGTGTAATCACCCGACTGAGCAACCAGCCAGTGACATAAGCTTCGACGCATATTACCGCACCTTGGTTTCGACCAAGGCCTTGGCTGAGGTCAATGACCCAGCTTTTATCTTGGCGCAGGTGCGTAACGAGCGTATCGAAGCCGCCGATCTTACGCGGCTAAGCGCCTATCATACCTTTCACGAGCGCAATATCAGTACCTCGGGCTGGGGCAATTTTAAAGTGCCCAATGGCTATGATGCCATTGTCAATGCTTTGGCACAAGATGTCGATATTCAACTTAATTCGCCAATCATGCAAATTGATTGGGATGTCAACGGCGCGATATTGCATTTACCCAAAGCAAAGATCTGGGCACGGCGCGTCATTCTTACTTTGCCTCTCAGTTTGTTGCAATTGGGGGTGCCGACCTTTAACCCGCCATTGCCTGCCACCAAGTTGCAGGCGATTCAGGCGTTGGCAATGGGGCATGTTTGTAAATTGGTCTTGTGGTTTAAATCGGCGTTTTGGCATGATTTTACCTTTCTAAGCACAAATGGTGTCATTGCATCGTGGTGGCCGGTATTGAGCAGCAATTTACCCACGCTCATGGGTTATTCTGGCGGGCCACGTGCCATTCAACTGAGTGGGTTGGGGGCGGCTGCTGCCATTGAACAAGGGTTATATGAACTAAGCCAATTGTTTGGCGATGGTGTGCGCGAACAATTTAGCGCAGGCCATTTGCAAGACTGGTCAACTGACCCTTGGGCGCGTGGAGCTTATAGCTATACACCCATTGGGGCGAAAAACACACGTGAACACTTAGCAGAAAATGTCGCAAAAACCTTGTTTTTTGCTGGCGAAGCTGCAAATATAAATGGGCATCATGCCACCATTCATGGCGCAATTGAGCGAGGAAGGCAAGCTGCCGACGAAGCCCAGCAAACGGGCTGATGTCATTTAAGTGACACCAGCCCGTTTTTGAAAAACAAAGAGGAGTGACTACAATGAAGGCTGAGATGTGTACAACAGTGCAGCTACGATCTTAATGCTGTGTTTCCCCCCACGACAATCATTATCTTTAGCTTGCATCACGGTTGCAATCTATGATGTTATTCTTTTTATGTTTATTACCCTTGGCCTAAATATTGCCCAACCGTTACATTGTTGCGTTGCAAATAAAGGTTAGCCACCCGTTTCACATCATCGGCATTAATGGCTTTTAATTGGTCAATATAGGAGGTAAACCACTCATAATTGGCCACGATTTCACTGTAACCTAGCCAAAATGCTTGGTTCGTGACAGTTTCGGTGCTAAATGCAAATTGGGCGCGTGTTTGTTTAATGGCTTTGTCAAGCTCGGCTTGGGTAACACCTTCGGCTTTTACTTGTTCAATTTGTGCCCAAATCGCTTGCTCAACTTCGGTAATAGCTTTGCCGGGCTGCACGGTGGCAAAAAATGAATATAAATTGGGGTCAAGGGTTGGTGATACCCCGCCACTAATATCGGCGGTTAGCCCGCTATCGACCAACGCCTTGCTCATGCGGCTACTGCGATTGCTAGTGCCGCCGCCAAAAAATGCCAAGCCGCTGGCCCCACACAACACCGAATCGAGTGCCACAAGCGGAAAATAATCAGCATGTTTCGCTTGTGGCACATGAAAAGCCAACATCAAATAATTGGTTGCGCCTTCGCCGTTAACAATCACGCGGCGCTCGCCTACTTGCTCTGGCTCGGTCACATTCACTATTGGAATGCGTTTGTTAGCACTGAGTGGCCCAAATTTCTGGCGCAATATTTCCAACATTTCGGTGCTATCAAAGTCACCAGCCACGCATACAATGGCATTATTGGGCGCATAAAAGGTGCGGTAATGTTTGATTAGGTCGGCACGGGTGATCGTATGCAAATCATTCATGTGCCCAATCACCTCGTGCCCATATGGATGTACTTTAAAGGCGGCGGCTTGTACTTCTTCAGATAAACGAAAGCTTGGGCCGTTTTCATACATTTGGCGTTCGTTGATGATGACGGTGCGCTCACTTTCCACTTCTTTGGGGCGAAAACGGGTATTTACCATACGGTCGGCTTCTAAATCGATGGCGAGATCGATCTTGTTTGAAGGCATGGTTTCATAATAGGCAGTAAAGTCGATCCAAGTAAAGGCATTGCGTGTGCCCCCCTCACGGCTGACCAAGCGATCCATTTCGCTCTCGTTATAGTTGGCGGTGCCTTTAAACATCATGTGTTCTACCCAATGTGAAATGCCGGTGTTGCCCAAATGTTCGTTGCGGCTACCGGCGCGATACCATACGCATAACGATGTAACTGGCGCGGTATGCATTTCTTTAAGCATGATGGTCAGCCCATTGGGTAAAACAGTGCGGGTTATTTCGGTAGGTGTTTTTGGGGGGATATTGCTTTCTTGTAGCATAGTTAAAAAGTGGCAGTGTCATACTGCGTTTGTCATCTGACCTTGCTAGTATAGTGCAAATGACACTAAGCGATACAATCCGCCTATGAAAACGCCACTATTACAAGACGCAGCTAATACACCTGAATTATTGCAGCAAACCCTTGCCGAAGCAATCCGTTACCTCGCCCAAGTTGATGATGCCAAAGTGACAACCCCACACGCAGGGCAGCTTTTAACGTCGCTGGATGCACAGGGCTTGGGCGCAGCAGGCGCATTACACTATTTTCAAGATCATTATGCCCAAACCTTGTCGGCCAGCCCCGGGCCACGTTACTTTGGGCTTGTCACCGGTGGCAGCACCCCCGCCGCCATTATGGGCGATTGGCTAACGGCGGCCTATGACCAAAATGCAGCTGGTTTAGATGGCACGAGCACCCCCGCCATTGAGCGCGAAACGGTCAATTTGCTGCGCCAATTATTTGACTTGCCCGCCGAGTTTAGTGGCGCATTTGTAAGCGGCGCAACCATGAGCAATTTTGTCGGGCTGGCGTTAGCGCGGCAATGGTGGGGGCGGCAGCATGGGGTAAATGTGGCCGCCGATGGCCTGATTGGGCTGCCCAAGCTGACTATTTTGAGCGGCGCACCCCATTCAAGCGTATTTAAAGCCTTGTCGATGCTCGGTATTGGGCGCAATCACATTCAATTGGTGCCGCTCATGGCACAGCGCGAGGCGATTGATATTGAGGCACTGCGGCAGGCCTTGCGCGATCAACACGGCACACCTTGTATTGTGGTCGGCAATGCTGGCACGGTCAACACGGTTGATTTTGATGATTTTGGGGCATTGGCGGCGCTAAAGCACGAGTTTAATTTTTGGTTGCACATCGATGGGGCTTTTGGCGGCTTTGCCGCCGCCTCGCCCCATTATGCTTATTTGCTGGCGGGTTGGCAAATTGCCGATTCAATCGCCATTGACCTGCACAAATGGCTGAATGTGCCTTATGACAGCGCGGTGCAATTCTCGCGGCATCTTGATTTGCAAATTGAGGTTTTTCAAAATGCAGGCGCGGCCTATATGGGCGATATCGATAGACGCAACCCGCCCTTTGTGCATCTCACGCCCGAAAGTTCGCGGCGCTGGCGGGCTTTACCGGCTTGGTTTACGCTTATGGCTTATGGCAAGGCTGGGCATAGCAATATTGTTGAGCAATGTTGCGCCCACGCCAAAGCCTTGGGCGAACGGATTGCCGCCGAGCCACGCCTAAAATTATTGGCCCCGGTGCGTATGAATGTGGCTTGTTTTACATTGGCAAATTTAGAAAATGAGGCTGCTGATTTTGCGGCAAACGTGTCTCGCTATCTGGCGGCGGTCAATGCCGAAGGCAAAGCCTATTTCACCCCCACTGTTTACAAAGGCGTGCCAGCCATTCGCGCGGCCTTTAGCAACTGGCGCACCAGCGCCGCCGATGTCGTTATGGCTTGGCAATCGCTGTTGGCCCATTTGCCGCGTTCATAAAATTTCACGCAAAGATGCGAAGACGCAAAGAAATAAAAAATTTTGCGTCTTCGCGCCTTTGCGTGAAATATGTCTAGGCTTTTTTGCGGCGTGGGCCACGCCCTTGCCCAAGCCGCGCCAAGTGGGCGGCCAATTCTTCGAGGCTGGCGAGATTATGCACCGGCATAAAATCATCGATATAAGGCAGCGCAGCCTGAATGCCACGTGTGAGCGGTTCATAGTCGGCCATACCCAACAATGGGTTAAGCCAAATCAGCCGATGACAATTGCGTTGCAATCGCGCCATTTCATCAGCCAACAATTTCACATCGCCACGATCCCAGCCATCGCTGATGATGAGCGCAATTGCACCGTGCCCAAGCACACGCCGCCCCCAACGAAAATTGAAGGTTTTGAGCGAATCGCCGATGCGGGTACCGCCAGCCCAATCATTGACGGTATGCCCTACTTCTTTGATAGCTAAATCGACATCTTTGTTGTCGATTTGGCGTGAGATGCGCGTAAGGCGAGTGCCAAACACAAACGACTCGACCGGCTGTTTAAGCGTTTGCGACAAGCTATAAACAAAATGCAGCAATAAGCGCGTATAACGTTCCATCGAGCCGCTAATATCGGCCAAAACAACCAAGGGGCGCGGTTTATATTTTGGGGTGCGATGCGCCCAATGCAACACCTCGCCACCAAAGCGTAAATTTTTGCGCAAGGTGTGACGCATGTCAATTGGGTTGTCGCGCCCTGGGCGTAAGCGGCGGGTGCGGCGTTGGCCCAATTGCCACACCAACGTTGCCATCAATTCTTTGACTGCTGCTAGCTCTTCGCTGTTCATTTCGGCAAAATCTTTAGCACGTAGCATTTCAGCGTCGCTATACGTCATCGTCACTTCAATCAGCGGTGGCTGATCGGGGTTGGGGGCGCTATTGCCTTCATCGTTTTGCTCTTTGAGTGGTGGGGCTTTGATGACAGGTTTACTACGTTTTTTGATAGTGGCACGTGGAAATTTGACAATATCGCCTTCGTCGATATATTTTCGCCAAAACAGCTTGAAGGCATGGTCAAACATCGGCAAATCTTCTTTGCGATGCACCATCAGGCCACGTAGGGTGTAAAAAAAATCGGCACGTTGCCCAATATTCACAAATTCGAGTGCATGTGCCACATCCATCACCCGCGCTGTGTTTACATTTAGCCCCAGCCCTCTTAACAGCCGCCCAAACAAAATGAGGTTGTGCAGCAAATGCCCGCGTGCTTCGGCAGGCGCGTTTTCAGTTGCGTAATCAAGTGGGCGAGTGGAGGGTTTAGATAGCATTTTATTAACACTTGCTTAAAAAAATCAAAAACTGTTGCCGTATGTCACGAATATTTTCACTTTGTAAAATACCGTGCCCTTCATTGGCAAAAAACATCAAAACAGGTATATGACCAGCGTTTTGTAAAGCATTAGCAAACTGGTATGTTTGTGTAATTGGAACGACGGCATCTTTTTCACCATGAATAAGCAAGAATCTAGCAGTTTGCTGATCTATATACGAAATAGGCGATGCAACTTGATACGATGCACCTGATGATCGGCTTACCCCAATAAAATGTGACACTTGTTGTTCCATATTTAAGGGCGTAATTGGAAAAATTTGGGTGAGATCAAAAATGCCATACCAACTAACGACACAATGAACACGGCTTGAGTAGTTAGCCAAAACAGGATCGTCATTTGATCGAGTATCAAGAACACCCAGCAATGCAGCTAAATGTGCACCAGAGGATATGCCTGCTGCACTGATGCGATTTGGGTCAATGCTATAACGTCTAGCATTGGCGCGAACCCAACGCACGGCACGTTGAACATCATCTAATTGGGCTGGATAATGATTGGCATTAATGGTAGCAAACCGATATTCAACACTAAATGCCACATATCCTTGTTTTGCTAAATCACTTCCCAATTCTTGTAGCTCATGTTTACTTCCGCTTGCCCACCCTCCACCATGCAACAGGATAATAGCAGGTTTGACCCCAAATAATGGTGAATCAAGAGAAAAATTTTGGTGATACACATCCAGTAACAATTTTTGACCATCGGCTTCGCCAAAAAGTACATCACGCTGAATATTCACGTGATTAGCCCACCAGATAGTAACGAAACCAAAGATGAGTGCCACCCCAATTAGCCCCAATCTAACATATAAACGTGACATCATTTTAAGATGTGGCTTTTACATGTGCCAAAATAGTTTGGGTTTGCCCACCCTTAATCTTTTCAACATCATCTTGATATTTCAAAATAACGCCTAAAGTTTCATCGACCACGCTAGGGTGCAAGGCTTGTTGATCAAGTGTCACCAGCGCAGTAATCCAGTCGAGGGTTTCAGCCACACCGGGCAGTTTATACAAATCGAGCCGCCGTAACTCTTGCACAAAACCGGTGACTTGGCGGGCCAATTGCTCGCTGGCTTGCGGCACTTTGGCCCGCACAATGCTTAATTCTTTGTCGAAGTTGGGATAATCAATCCAATAATACAAACAGCGGCGCTTAAGTGCATCATGCACCTCGCGGGTGCGGTTTGAGGTAACGATGACAACGGGCGTATGTTTGGCTTTGATTGTGCCGATTTCGGGGATCGTAATTTGGAAATCGGACAGCACTTCAAGCAAAAATGCCTCAAATTCGTCATCGCTACGGTCGAGTTCGTCAATTAACAGCACTGGCGATTTTGTGCGGCTTTCTTCGATAGCCTGCAATAGTGGGCGCTTGAGCAAAAATTCTGGCCCAAAAAGTTGTGCCTCGCTAGCATGTTCGCCACGGGTTTCGGCTAAACGCATCGATAACATTTGTCGGGTGTAGTTCCATTCATACACTGCGTGGCTGACATCAAGGCCTTCGTAGCATTGTAGGCGAATGAGGTCTGTTTCGAGCAACGCCGCCAACACCTTAGCAATTTCGGTTTTACCCACGCCAGCCTCACCTTCGAGAAAAAGTGGACGACCTAATTTGAGCGCCAAAAAAATGGCAGTGCTTAGCCCGCGCTCGGCAATGTAATTTTGCGCCGTTAGTGCCGCGTGCAGGTCATCAATTGATTTGAAGTTCATTTTTTATGACATATAAAAATCAGGTTTCTTAAAGAAACCCGATTTCTGATCGGGAGATTTTTGACAAGGAGGCTAGTGTAATACAATTTGTAGCCATGCCATCGCCTTATCAACATACCTATGAATTTGAGGTTCGAGATTATGAATGTGACTTGCAAGGGATTGTAAACAATGCCAATTATCAACATTATCTCGAACATGCTCGCCACAAGTTTTTAACCGCCGCCAATATTGATTTTGCGGCTTTGTCAAAACGCGGGGTAAATTTGGTAGTAGTGCGAATTGAGATTGATTATTTATTTCCATTGCGCAGCAATGATCGTTTTGTGGTTGCGTCGAATGTCATACCAGTATCGCGGGTGCGTTTTGGCATTTTGCAGGATGTGTTACGACTGCCTGACCACAAACCCATTGTCAACGCCAAAGTAATTGGCGCGACGATGGATGCCGTCGGACGCGCCATTCGTCCCCCCGCTGATTTAGCGATGTTATTCTTGAAATAAATACATATACAATAAATATCATGGAAACCCCACTTACCCCGATGGAATTTGCGCGTCGAGCACGCAAACTATATACCAACCAAGAAGCCGTAGTTGATGGTGCATTACGGCTGACGTATGCCCAATTTTTTGAACGTTGTGACCGTTGGTCAGCAGTCTTGCAGCAATTGGGCGTTAAACAAGGTGACCGTGTTGCCTATATTGCCCCCAACACCCATGCCCAACTCGAATCATTTTATGCTGTGCCACAAATTGGCGCGGTGGTGGTTCCTATCAATTACCGTCTGATTGCCGATGATTTTGCCTATATTATTAATCATAGTGGTGCAACAGTGGTGTGTGTGCATAGCGATTATCTCGATATAGTCGAAGCCATTCGCGGGCAATTGCCCAATGTGGCGCATTTTGTGGCGCTAGAGGGGCAAAAAGTGGGCTGGATTGGTTATGAAGCAGCGTTGGCTGCCGCACCTGCCACATATGCACTTGTGGCGATCAACGAACTTGATCTCATTTCCATCAACTACACCAGCGGCACCACCGCTCGCCCCAAAGGTGTGATGGTAACCCATCGCAATGCCTATATGAATGTGGTTGGCACGCTGATGCACCACGCCTTGGCCCCCGAAGACCGCTATTTGTGGACGTTGCCGATGTTTCATGCCAACGGTTGGACCTTTGTGTGGATTGTGACGGCGCGAGGCATGACGCATGTGTGTTTGCGTAGGGTTGATCCTCGTAGTATTTATGAGCTAATTGCGACTGAGCGCATTAGCATGTTTTGCGCCGCGCCAACGGTGCTCATTGGCATTGCCAATGCGCCTGATGAATTGCGACAAAATGCACCCAAAGGTGTGCGTTTGTTTACTGCTGGTGCGCCACCGGCTGCGGCAACCATTGAGCGGGTTGAGCGCGAATTGGGTTGGGAATTGACGCATGTGTATGGGCTAACTGAAACCTCGCCTTTCATCACCATTTGCGAGCCGCGCCCCGCTCATGCCAAATTGTCCTCTGCCGAGCGGGCCATTGTTAAGGCTCGGCAGGGGGTTGAATTGATGACATCGGGCGAGTTACGGGTAATTGATGATACGGGCAACGATGTGCCACAAGATGGGGCCACCATTGGCGAAATTGTGGTACGTGGCAATGTGGTGATGAAAGGCTATTATAATGACCCCGAAGCCACCGCCAAAGCCATTCGCAATGGTTATTTTCATTCGGGCGATGCCGCCGTCGTGCATCCTGATGGCTATGTCGAGATTCGTGATCGCATTAAAGATGTGATTATCAGCGGCGGCGAAAATATCTCATCGGTTGAGGTCGAAGGTGTGTTGCTGCGGCATCCGGCGGTGCAAGAGGTGGCGGTGGTGGGTGTGGCACATCCCAAATGGGGCGAAGCCCCTCATGCCTTTATTATTTTGCGGGTGGGCAGCAGCGCCACCGAAGCCGAGATCAAACAGTTTGTGCGCGATAACATGGCGCATTTCAAAACGCCACAATGGGTAACCTTTGTGAGCGAATTGCCCAAAACTGCTACCGGCAAAATTCAAAAATATGTGTTGCGTGGTGGTGCCACAGGCATCGCCCGCCAATAAAAATAATTATGTCAAACAGTCTTCGTTATTCCCTATGGTCTATTTTGGTGCTCACTATCATGTTGGTGTTGGCAGCCTGTGGCCGGCGCAGCAATGGCCCAACTGAGATTGGTGTGACCGATGCAGGCAAAACGGTGGTGGTGGTGCTGAATAATCAAGTGATTGTCACCTTAGATGGCAACCCAACCACAGGCTATATTTGGGAGGTTGCGCCCGACAGCACAACTGCCCTTAAGCAAAATGGGCAATACGAATTTAAAGCCAGCTCTGGCGCAATGGGCGCGGGGGGGCAATTAGTGTTTAAGTTTGATGTAAGCGGGGTCGGCGAAGGCAAACTCAAAATGATGTATCACCGTCCCTTTGAAAAAGGCGTGCCCCCCATCCAAACCTTCGAAGTCAACATCAACGCTGTCGCCTCGGCGACCTCAGGATACTAAATTAGTGGTTAATGGTTAATGGTCAATGGTTAATGATCAATTGACCATTAACCATTAATCATTAATCATTAACCATTAATCATTAACCATTAATCATTAACCATTAATCATTAACCATTAATCATTAACCATTAA
>JAGWYZ010000337.1 GCA_018969115.1 Chloroflexota bacterium
TTGACCATTCAAGCTGGCATTTATGCTGAGGTGCAGGGCGAGCGAAACGGGAGGGTGGATGACAGAGCAAGGTTATCGGATATTATATTTTAATCGAACAGTCTCATATTAACTTGTGATTAATAGTCATCGATTGTCAGATTAAATACTATCTAGTACGGGCATAGCTAGGCAAGGGGAGATAGTGCAATCAGCGAAAACCTCTGGGAAAGACTCTTCTGGATAGCTATATAAATACCCTGCACAAATTGTGTGTTTAGATACGAACCCTATGTTTCATCAGCACCCTTGGCTGCTTCACTAGTACTATAAGCTTTGGGTTGACAACAACTCAGATAACGTACAATTAGCACATGAGGATTGTCTATGAATAGCATTTTAGTAAGTCCTACCCGTAACCCACACGATGTAAAAACTATTGTCTATAAGCCAGAGCCTGTACGAATTTTTAAGTCTGACTACTTAGAGTTTTTTACCCATGTGCATCCAGCGCTAATTCCAATTTTGTGGCTGCCAGTAGCTACTTATTTATTGTGGTCGAACCGCGCCGAGATAATAGCAAATGGTGGCTGGTATGCCATTCCAGCTTTTATCATCGGCATTGTTTTTATTTGGACCTTTATCGAATATGTGTTGCATCGCTTTTTGTTTCATTGGGAACCCAAGGGCGAAAAAGCTGCTGCTTTGATGTTTTTGCTGCATGGGGTGCATCATTTACAGCCTAATTGCAAAGAGCGACTTGTCATGCCCCCCTTTGTGGCCGCGCCGATTGGCGTGATGTTCTACTTTTTGTTTAAGTTTGTTTTTAATGATGTGATCAATGCCCCACATTGGTTTATACCAACCTTTGCTGGTGCAGTGGTCGGTTATGTAATCTACGACATGACCCACTATGCCGTGCATCATTGGCCAATGAAGGGTCGCTTGCTCAAAGCCTTGCGCCGTCATCATTTGTTGCATCATTTTCAAGACCCGCATACCCGTTTTGGTGTCACCTCACCGGCATGGGACTATGCATTTGGCACCCAACCTGAGACGTTTTTGCAAACCAAAGACGGGAGTTAAGTAGCGCAACAACAGATTGCTAAAAACACGATTGCCCCATTTTTGTAAGGGTTGAAATGATAGTGAATTCGCAAATCTCTCCCTCCCCTTCTCCCCGCTTGCGGGGAGGGGTCATTGTATGGTTCAACTATCATCTTGCCCCTCACCGTTTCTAGCAAAATTTATTTAGCGCGCATCGCCATCGCCTTTGATTTTGCCGCGCTCAAGGCGATCAAACAGCTTGGTGATGTTGGCGCTTGCCACTTCTTCGAGCGTCACATCTAACTCAGTAGCAATTTGAGCCAAATACCACATCACATCACCCAGTTCATGCTTCAGCGCCTCGCGGTCATCGGTAGAGATCACACCGCCTTTATCGCGAAATATCTTTTTTACCTTGCCCGCCACTTCACCCGCCTCATTCACCAACCCTAAGGTTGGGTAGGTAATGGCGTGATCGCAATGAATCAGGCTCCAAGTGCGGCGTGACAAGGTCTGATATTCATTTAAACTTTCAATTTTCATGTGAACCATGTTAAACGAAGTGCTAAGTGCTAAGTACAAAGTAAAAAGTGCTAAGTTGCTGCACATAATTTAAAACTTTGCACTTTGCACTTTCTATTCAGCCCTTATAATCAACAGGTTTTAGTTTAATGAGGAGAAAAGAATGCCACAATTGATCACCCCAAACAACATGCGCGGCGGCGGTATGGGCGGCCCGGCCCCAGTACGTGCGCAAGTGTTGGATGTGGGCAAACAACCTGAAGTGAAATCGGCGCTACTATCTGGGCGCATCCAAGGCCTAACCGCGCCATTTATGTATCATGACCCATCGAAAGAGATCGCTTATGTGCTGATGCCGATGGAAATGAATTTGCGTGATACAGATCAGCAACGCTTAATTGGGCAAATGACCCAAAGCATTATGCGTGGTTTGCCCGACAATACGCCCAAGGCTTATTTGTTGCAACCCAAAATGTTTTTTACCTTCCAATCGTTGGTCGAAGCAATTTTAGAGAAGGATGGCATTAGCAAAGAAATGCTAGAAGAACAACGCATCAAGAGCGAATTGTTGCGTGATTGGATGCGCATGACCGACGAAAAAAGCATTCGCGATAGTGTGAAAAAAAATGCCGATAAGGTCGATGCTGCGGTTTTTGAATTGCTGTCGATGAATATCGAAGCCGCCATGCAACGTGGTATCGAACAAGCCGCGCAGCAACTGACCGTCATTGAAAAGATCTTGCTAGAAGAGAGCCCCTATGGCAAGAAAATGCTCACCCGTGCTTCAGCGATTGAAACTTTGCAAAAATCACCCACCCGTGAGACGTTGCTCGATCAATTGATTACTGCGCCTGACAGCGAAACCCGCGAAGTATTGGTGCAAGTGGGCTATCAATTGCTCGATTATCAATTTTTCCAATTGCTTAGCACCAAGATCGATGCAACACCTGATCAAGCTGGTAAAAATGCCCTGATTGCCGTGCGCAAAGAGGTGCAAGAGATTCGCGTCAAGCTCGAAAATGCCCAAAAAGATTTTATGCGCTCTAAAGCTGACTTAATCAACAAAATTTTAAGCAGCCAAGACCCGCTAGCGACGGCCCGTGAGCACGAAAAAGAGATCGACGAAGATTTCTTGGCGGTGGTCGAGGCCAATATGCAAAGCGCTCAACAACAAGGCCAACGCAAAGAAATGTTGCAAGCCTTTGAGATGGTTTATCGCATTGCCATGCAGATTATGACCGAGCGCCAACCGGTTGAAGTGCAGATTATGAATGCTTTGATGCAGGCCCAATTCCCGGATGAAACTCAACAGATTTTGGAACAAATTCGGGATGAAATGGGAATCGATGATCGATTCTGCGCGGTGATGGGGAAGATGGCCGAGCAATTGGCGGGTCAAGATCGAACTGAGGCTTCGGCACGCATAACCCAAGTGATGATTCAGGCTCGCAGCATATTACCCAAATACGACCCAGCCCAAGAGTCTGCGTCGCCACAACTTGCGCCCGAATCACGCCGCAATGCGCCGACTCCACCCCCTGCACCCGCACCTGCGCCAAGCGGAGGTTTGATCACTTCGAGCAAAGCTGAACCGCCTAAGCCCCAAAAAACACCCCCACAAGAACCCAAGAAACCCAGTGGGCTAGCAGTCGCAGGAAAGTGGTAGCAAGCTCTAAGCAAATATTAAACAATATTCGCTACGATCGTCAGTATTCAAGGTAAAATATACGATGCTTATGATTTGCCTCGTCCTTGACGGACTGCCGCATCTC
>JAGWYZ010000065.1 GCA_018969115.1 Chloroflexota bacterium
CCGATGGTATTACCTGGTATCAGTTGCGAGATAAAGATAATACCCTTGGCTGGGGGTCATCGGCATTTTTGAAATTGGCACCTAAGCCTTAAATGCTCATTTTTACAGCCACCAAGTGTTTGGTGGTGTCGGTGTAATGACGCAGTCGAATTTCCCAAAGCTATAATCACTGTTGCGGTCATATCACCACAATTCATCTCAATTTAACGATAGGGCAATGCCCACATGACTTGCAAATCACCTACAACAACTTCGCCAGCGCAGTTTTGTTGGGCGTAGCGCCGAGCGAGATTTATTTTGCAGGGCACTCATGGCCGAGGCCTTGACATTTAATGTGCGATTTTTTTGTGTGCCTCCCCCGACCTTTGGGAGGGTGTATTAACTTATGCCGATTTAGAACGCTTAAAAGCTTGCGAAATTGATCTTTGATGGCAAACGATTTGGCTTGTATGGGCATGATTGGCGGGTGATCGGGGTTCCAGCTTGGTTTCAATTGTTAGCCGAGCGTGAATTGGCTTATAACCCTACTGCGCCCATCGTTACAACAAAATTATCGAATGAAATTGTGGCGCTGAGTGAAGATGATTTTGCAGAAGCGCTGCGCGATGTGCTGAAACAGATGGCGCGGTCGTTGCCGCCACGTGGCAACCCATTGCTCAATTCAAAGCTGGTCGCAGATCATATTCACGTGGGGGGCGGGCACAACATTAGCGAATTAGAACGGGCTGGCCTATTACGCAATTTGATCGCCGAAACCGCGAAACTGCTAGAGGACTTGCCGCGTGATGTCAAATTGTATCGTGCGTTTTATCATACTTATGTTAAGCCAGCCGCCAGCCAAGAGGCCGCCTCAGAGCTGATCGATGTGCCATTTAGCTCGTATCGGCGGCATTTGCAAACAGCAATCGAGCGTATTACCGATTTGTTGTGGGCGAAAGAAGTTGGTATGTGAACCATTTGCTAATTGGTTTAAAACCAACCGAAGCATAAAATGGCAAATTATGCTCATAACAATATACTAGCGCCGTTTCTGCCCCTTTGGTTTTCATTCGTTGCAGTCCCTCTAACAGCACCGCCTTGCCATATCCCTGCCGCTGAAAAGCCAATCGTGTGCCAACCGGCTCAAATTCGCCTATTTTGTTTGCCAGATCTAGCCAAGCAGTGGCATAGGCCACAATTTGCGAATTGGGCACAATCGCTACCAAATCTAGCTCGGCATCATAATCGGTTTGGGTGCGCATGTTGATATAAGCATCGTACGTAACTTTTGAGGGATACCAAACATCACGATGGGCTGCCACCCGTTCTTCGAGGTCTGTACTTTGCACTTCTCGCAGCACAAACCCATTTTGCGGGGGTGGCGGGATGGCTTCGGTCAGGCTACGAATGTTGCAATACATGCTTTCGTCATTGGTGCGCACGTAGCCACGCGATTCTAATAGTGCCATCCAACCCGTGTCATTGTCTGGCGATGAGGTCACAAGCGGCTGGTTTGGCGCGTGTCGTTGGGCAACGCCAAGCACCCAATCTAACATTTCTACTTCTAATTTGCCACGCCAGTGTGGGTGAACTTGGATCTCAAAATCGTTTCGGTGGGGTGAATACCAATTAAAACCAATGATTTGGCCTGTTATATCTTCCCAAACGCGAATGTTTTGTTCGGGTCGAAAAGTATTGTTTTGAAACATACGCCACACTACATCACCAATCGTCATATAACCATCGGCATGCCCCGCAATTTGACGGGCATCGATCAGCATTTGCTTTAGTTTGGGTAGGTCAGTATAGGCTTGATAAAAACGAGACATATTTTTTAATTACGAATTGTTGGCAGATCTAATTCGTAATTTGTAATTCGTAATAGTTTAGATTTGTAGGGCTTCGGCGTTTAAAATGCTGCCGCCAGCCGCACCGCGAATGGTGTTGTGTGCCAAGGTCATAAATTTTACGCCGGTGTTGCCAAACAGCGGCTCGGCACGCACCCGCCCCACAATACAGCTCATGCCGCTGCCGGTCATACGGTCGCGGCGAGGTTGGGGGCGGTCAGCTTCATCACGCACTACAATGGCTTGGGTGGGGGCGCTGGGCAGCCCGACTAATTCTTTGCGCTGAAATTCACGCATCACGCGCGCACATTCTTCTGGCGTTGCCGGTGTTTCTAACTCAACTGACATGGTTACCATGTGTGAGTCGATGATGGCGACGCGGTTGCAGTGGGCGCTGATGGCGATATCGGCATCGGCAATATGATCATCTTTTAGCGTGCCGAGCAATTTACGCGCTTCTTGGTTTAGTTTTTCCTCTTCATTTTTAATAAATGGCAACACATTGTCGATAATATCGAGTGAAGGCACGCCCGGGTAGCCTGCGCCGCTGACTGCTTGCATCGAAACACTAAATACACGTTTGACCCCAAAAGCATCATACAGTGGGCGTAATGACATGGCCGGGCCGCTGACGGTGCAATTGGTGTTGCAAATGATGCCGCCGCTCCAGCCACGTGCGCGTTGTTGGTGCTTAAGCAAACCGAGATGATCGACATTGACCTCGGGGATGACCAGTGGTACGTCGCTTGTCATGCGATAACACGAGGCATTTGAGAAAACTAAGACCCCCGCTGCCGCAAAGGCTGGCTCGACCTCTTTGGCATTTTCATTGGGTAGAGCGCTAAAGGCATATCGAAATTGTTGTGAATTGAGAGCGCTGGTATTTGTCGGCAGCAACACCATTTTTCGCACAGCTTCTGGAATATCACTATCAAGAATCCAGTGGGAAGCTTCGGCATAAGTCTTGCCTTCGCTGCGATCCGAGGCTGTTAGGGCCACAATCTCAAAAAATGGGTGATTGTTGAGTAATTGGATAAAACGTTGCCCAACTGCGCCGGTGGCACCTAGCACGGCCACCGGTATTTTAGATTTAGATGTAATCATGATAAAAAGGTGTAGTACAAAAAAACAGGCCTTCTCGATTTGAGAAGGCCTGTTTGTAAACAGATTGTGTAATGACCCGCCCTAAACCGATATGCTAAAAGCACCACTGGTAGTGGTAGTGGTAGTCATTAGGGTTATTGCGGTCAGCATTATGGCGTTAATTTTAGCATAGAGCCGATTTTGAGTTGATGAAAGGTTTTGCCAATTTTTATTTTGCGTTTATGATTGTGTTTAGTGTCAGATTCGGCCCAACCCCTTGTTACCGTTGTTACCATTGCTTACAATGCCAAAGCCTATATTGAAGAAACGCTTAATTCAGTGTTGGGGCAACACTATGCCCATTTGGAATATGTCGTGATTGATGGCGGATCGACCGATGGCACGGTTGAAATTTTGCGGCGCTATGCGCCCTATCTGGCCTATTGGGTGAGCGAACCTGATCGCGGGATTAGTGATGCATTTAATAAAGGGGTGGCGGCATCTACAGGCGAATGGATTAATTTTATGAATGCGGGCGATTTGTTTGAATCGACTGAGAGTGTCGCCCGCGCTATGACCCAAGCTGACAAGCCACAACGCGATCTTATTTATGGTCAATGCCGATTTATGACCGATGAGGGTAGATTGTTGCCGGGTACAACGGGTGTGCCATTTTCGGCACGGCGTTTGCGTATGAAAATGTTTATTCCACATCAATCGACTTTTCACTGTCGGCATTTATTTGAGCGATATGGGGGCTATTCAAGCGACTATAAAGCGGCAATGGATTATGAATTTTTGTTGCGGGTTCAGAATTTGCAGGTTTGTTATGTGAATGCGCCTTTGGCTCGGATGCGCGTCGGCGGGGTAAGCCAAAACAATGAGCCGCGCACCTTTGCCGAATATCGTCGCGCCCAGCGCCAACATGGTATTGGCTGGCTTGAATCACAGGCTTACTATCGCTATTTTATGGCAAAATTGCGTTTGAGAGATTGGGCACAGCGTGCAAAATTACACACTATACTTACAAAAATTCGCCCAATTAACCGATAATCGTATTTTTTTAATAGTATAGAGGCAATGTAAAAGACGTAACGCTGAAATTACTACCTCGCTACCCCCATGGGGGTAGCGAGATACTGATTTCAGCAAAAACCAGTTTTATCCCTTATTCTTTTGATTCATGTCAAAATTTTTACTTCGCACCATCCAAGTTACAGCAATTATTCTATTTTGGATGTTACTTTATTTCAATTTAGACGAAATGACCTTTGATTTAACCGGTTATCAAGGTGGACAAATAACCCCAAGTGGGCAAAAATCTTTAAACATTGAAGACAAAATCATGTATGAAGAGTTGTTTTTATTTCGCCCATATTGGTATAAGGTGACAGATAATTTGACAGGTGAGCGGCGGTTTGTGCTCAGGTTATACATCGAATTTCTAAAAGACGCCGGGTTGGTCATTATTACACTCGCCGCATTTTTACGAAATTTGGTTTTGCGGCGTGTTCAGAAAGGTGTTTTTCTGTTTTTGCCCCTCGTTGCCATCAGTGCTTATTCAGCGGTTATGAACCAAATAAACTACCCAAATGCCGAAATATCGCTCAATTTTTTGATCGCTGGGGTGCGTTGGTTTTTGCCGATGATTGCTGCGGCGATGCTGATTGGAAATATTAGCAAACGTTATATGCAATTTTTTGCGCGGTTGGTTGTTTGTGTCTTTTTATTGCATTTTTGGTTGCAAATTGTCGAGCTTTTTTTCTCGCAAAATCTATATGGCACAGGTTTATGGGGGTTGGCTAGCCGTGTGCGTGGTTTGATCAATTTGCCAACGCCGGCTGGCTTTTTTGCATGTTTTGCCGGCTTTTTGGCTTATTTTCATCTGTCTTCATCTCGGGTGCGCACATTTACCTTATGGGCTTCGTTGTTTAGCGCATTGTTATCGGGCGCGGGTGCTGCCATTTTTGTATGGATTGCGGCTGCGATTGTTTTATCATTTAATGGGCGATATCTTATTGCTAAATTGGTGGTCTTGCCAGCGTTAGCGATTCCAGCTTTTTATAGTTTAGGGTCTATTACGGGGCGAGGCAATAATATTTATGATTCGATTTATATCCGCTATGGTCATTTTATTCAAACGTTTACAAGCGTAAAATGGGTTGAGACGAACTTTGGGATTGCAACCAATGCAGCTCAAATTCTTGTGGCATCTTATGCGCGTATTCCAGACTCAACTTATATTAGTTTTGGCTTTAATTTGGGTTTGCTTGGGATTGCGGGTTTAATGCTGATTTTGATCGGTTTATTGGTGGTGGGGTTTCGCCGACGCACACTCGAAGCGTTTATTTTCGTGATCATCTTTATTGTGTTTGGTTTTGGCATTAATTTAACCGAATCTTTCCCGAACAACCTATTGATTGCCATTTGGTTAGGGTATTTTTTAAATCAAAACAATCGTTTCTCAATAGACAAGAGCAATTAAAACATATTTTTGCCAAAATCACGATGACAACATGTCACAGAAATCGGGTTTCTTCCAGAAACCCAATTTCTAAATGCGCAGAAAGCAAGATTCCATCTTATTTTTAATGCCCTACCAATGGATTAAGCTTAGACTTGTTAAGGCATGAAGAAAAAACTAGCTTTTGCTTTAGGGGGCGGCGGGTCACGCGGCGCATTACAAGCGGGGGCGTTGCGTGCCTTATTACAAGCCAATATTCAGCCAGATCTTTTGGTGGGCACTTCGATTGGTTCGGTAAATGCCATTTTTATGGCAATGCATGGTTTTAGCCCGCAGATGCTAGATAAATTAGATGAGGCATGGCTCATCGTCGCTAAAGCCAATCTTTTCCCTGCTAGCACGGCCTGGCTCACAACCCAAATGCTGCTTAATTATGTTGGGGTTTATCCCTATAGTGGTATCAAAGATTACTTTATTGCTCAAGGGATTCGCCCAGACTTGCGTTTTGGCGATTTACCACATGCCCCTGTTATTTTAGTAAGCACCGATTTAAACGGGCGCAAACCTGTTTATTATGGCAATGATCCCCAAGATTTGGTATTGGATGGCTTAATCGCTTCGGTGGCGCTGCCGCCTTGGGTGTCGCCAATCGACGCAGGCGGGCGTATGTTGGTAGATGGCGGCATGATTAGTAATTTGCCAATTGAGCCAGCACTTGCCTATGGAGCCACTGAGATTATTGCAATGGGGCTTTCGAACCCGAATGAAGTTTCTGAAACCATGAGTGGCATTGGCAACACGTGGACAAAATTTTTAAACACAATCGAAGCTCGCCAAATTCAATTGGAGTTGGCTTTAGCCCGTGCACGAAATGTGCCAGTTCATATTATCGATTTAAAAACGCTCGTGCCTGTGCCGGTTTATGACTTTAGCCAGACCCAATTTTTATTGCAAGATGGCTATCGTCAAACAAAATGGGTGCTTGATTCAGGGCTATTGGCCCAGTTAGGTCAATCTGATACTTGGCTCTTGCGATTGCAAAAGATATTACAACGTCCCCAAAAACAGAGAGACAAAAATGAATAAACCAAATACAAACCCAGATACCCCCCTTTTTTCAGCCCAAACCAGTTGGGTCAGCGAAAAAGAAGCCGAATATTTATATGGGGTTTTGGCTTCGGGTGAACTTGATGCGGCTAAAAAAGCTTTGTTTGAGCAATTAAGCAATGAGGCGCAAAATCAGGCAGCAGTATGGGCGGCATCAATAGATCGGTTAAAGGGTGTTGTGCCCCAAAGGTTTACGCCGTCGCCGCGCACAAAACTGGTTGCAATGTTGATTCGGCGTTTGGGTGTGCGCCAATTGTTGCCGGTATTGGCAGCAATGAAAGTGCGCGGTCTTTCGGTTTATCGTAGTGTAACACCGGGACTGGGGCATGAGATGCCAGTTGCAATTACGCCCGAAAATAGCCGACATCGTGGCGTAGATAGTGGCGGCTCATTGCGAGCGGCTGTCTTTGGGGTGAATGATGGTTTGGTGTCGAATCTTAGCCTTATTTTGGGGGTGGCAGGGGCTGCATCAGAGCCACAAACGATTGTTTTGGCGGGTATTGCTGGCTTATTGGCTGGGGCTTTTTCAATGGCCGCCGGTGAATATATTTCAATTCGTTCGCAGCGTGAGATGTTTGAATATCAAATTGGATTGGAGCGTGAAGAACTGGCGCTTTACCCTGCCCAAGAAGCTGAAGAGCTGGCGTTGATTTATCAGGCGCGAGGTGTGCCATTAGCTGCTGCCCGCTCACTTACTGCCAAATTGTTAGAAAATCCTGCACATGCGCTCGATACCTTGGCTCGTGAAGAATTAGGCTTGAACCCAGACGAACTTGGCTCACCATGGGGCGCGGCATTTTCATCATTTTTGGCATTTACGGTAGGTGGCATTGTGCCGCTATTACCTTTATTGTTTGCTAGCAAAGCTTGGGCAGTGCCACTTTCGGCAGTGTTTGGGGTATTGGGCTTGTTTGTGGTTGGTGCTACCCTTAGTCTGTTTACGGGGCGACAGGCCTTACGTAGTGGTTTGCGGATGGTGTTGATTGGGGGTGGGGCGGCTTTGGTGACATTTCTCGTTGGCAAATTGATGGGTGTGAGTTTGAGCTAACGCTGCATTGACCAGCCACCCATGTTAGCCCTAAAATAGCCATGATGCTAGTGCCAACAAACCAAAAGAGATATAGAATGTAAGAGATAAAGCTGTTTTCATGCGGGTCATACATGCTTTGCCCAAAGACCAAATAGACGATTAATACAATCAACATAGTCACCCATAGGCCAATCTAAGGTTGTGCCGCGCCGAGATAAGCGCGTGTGAAATGGAACGACCGCTGTACCAATGATGCTGCCGCCCACTGCCCCGACGAAAATGACACAATCGGGGCAAATGGGGCTGGTCTCGAACACGCTGACGCGCCCGCGATAATGAGCGCTATTGGCATAAGTTGACCCCCGTACTAAATTCATCACCCAGCCAAGCCCCCCAAGTGTGACAAACAGCTAGACTGCTGCCGTAAACCCAATAAGGTTGAGGCTGAGTGAGAATAAGAGAAATCGAGAATGACGCATTAGCTTTTGCAATAAGTGGTTAATTGGTCGAGTGGCACAATCTCGCGGGTTGCGCTATCACGGCGCTTAACCTCGGCCCCGCCAGCCGCCAACGATTTACCGCTGATGGTGATGCGCAGTGGTAATCCAATTAAATCGGCATTGGTGAATTTAACCCCTGGCGATTCGACGCGATCATCAAATAATACTTCAACCCCTGTCGACTGTAATGCCTGATAGGCCGCCTCGGCAGCAGTATTTACGGCGACATCTTTGCCGCCCAATGCAACCAAATGCACCTGATAAGGCGCAACGACGGCAGGCCAGCGCAAGCCAAATTCATCGTGATGCGCTTCGGCAATGCAAGCCAATAATCGCCCAACCCCGATGCCATAAGACCCCATGACAATGGGGCGCGGCACGCCATCTTCACCCAACACGGTTGCGCCCATCGCTTGGCTATATTTGGTGCCTAATTTAAAGATATTGCCGACCTCGACCCCGCGTGAACTGTGTAGTGGTGTGCCACAGTTTATACAGCCGTCACCGTCATTGGCAGCGGCAATATCGGCCACAATTTGGGCAGTGTAGTCGCGGCCATAATTGGTGTTGATGAAATGATACCCAGCCTCATTGGCCCCCGACACTAAATTGGGTGAGTTTGGAATGGTATCGTCAACCACAACCAATACATTTTTTAAGCCAATGGGTGATGCATAGCCCGGCTCGGCCCCAATTACGCGAATTTCGGCTTCGGTGGCCGGTCGCAACCCGCCTGCGCCGATGGCATTGCCCAGTTTGGTTTCATTTACAACCATATCGCCGCGAATTATGGCAAAGACAAATTGCTCTTTGCCACTAAGTGTGGCCATAAAAAATACGGCTTTGGCAGTTTGGGTGGTTGGCACATTTAATAAATTGGCGAGCGCCTCGATGGTTTTGGTTTCGGGGGTTGCCACTTTTTGCATGGTTTGCATGGCTTGGGCGGCAGCGGCAGGCTTGGCAAATTGGGCCACTTGGCGGTTGGCGGCATAACCACATTTGTCACACAATACCAGTGTATCTTCGCCGATATCGGTGAGGAACATATATTCGTGCGCACCTTGGCCGCCCATCATACCGACATCTGAGCCAACGGCGATAACCGGCAGAGCGCAGCGCTGAAAAATACGAAAATAAGCATCGTAGTGGGCTTGATATTGCTTGTTTAGTCCGGCTTCATCGATGTCTAGGCTATATGAATCTTTCATCGTAAATTCGCGCACGCGAATGAGGCCAGCGCGTGGGCGCGGGTCGTCACGAAATTTGGTTTGCAGGTGATAGACCATTTGCGGCAATTGACGATACGATTTAAGCTCGCTGGCACACAACGTGGCGACAATTTCTTCGTGGGTCATGGCTAATACCATATCGCGGTCACGGCGATCTTTAAAGCGCACCATTTCTTTGTCGATGCTGTCCCAGCGCCCTGATTGTTTCCAAATTTCGGCGGGATGCACCACCGGCATGAGCAATTCTTGCCCACCGATGGCGTTCATTTCTTCACGGATGATATTTTCGATCTTGCGTACTGCCCGTAACCCTAGCGGTAATAGTGAATAAAGGCCAACGCCTAATTGCCGAATGAACCCGGCGCGTAAGAGTAATTGTTGGCTGACGGCATCGGTGCCGGTGGGGGCATCACGTAAGGTGCTGCTAAATTGTTTTGAGAGTTTCATGTGTTTTGAGGGGTGATATTAACCTAGGTTAATTTTATCTGTTGTCATTCTGTCAATAGCTTATTAATCGTAGGGGCTTGACGCTTTGGTAGCTTTTCTTTAAGATCGCAGCTCGTTAACTAAAGCAAATTTTAAGTAAATAAACGGCGTGGCCTGATCTCACGGTTGTCATAGTGTGGTATCGGCCTATTATTTTTTAATATAAAGAGGATTATTATTTTATGTTTGTTGCATCATTATTAGGTTTAAGAGAAGGGCTTGAGGCTGCATTGGTTGTCGGTATTGTGTTTGGTTATTTGCGCAAAACTGGACAAATGCAACATGGGCGCTATGCATGGGCCGGTGTCATAACAGCAATTATTATGAGCGCCGCGATCGCTATTGGTATTACGGCAATTGGGGCTGAATTAGAAGGAACCGCCGAGCAAATTTTTGAGGGTAGCACCATGTTATTGGCTGTGATCGTATTGACATGGATGATTTTTTGGATGCGCAATCAAGCTCGATTTGTCAAAGGCGAATTGGAAGGCAAAATGCAAAAAGCCCTGAAAGGTGGGGCGGGTTGGGGTTTGTTTGCCATTTCATTTTTGTCTGTGTTTCGTGAAGGTGTAGAAACCGCATTATTGCTTGGTGCTACAGCATTTCAGAGTAGCGGCATGGCGACTTTTATTGGGGCCATGCTTGGTTTAATCGTGGCCGCCATCATTGGTTATCTCATTTACGCCTCGACTGTGCGGCTTAATTTGCGGGTATTTTTTAATATCACCAGTATTTTATTATTGGTTTTTGCTGCTGGCTTGTTTGCTCATGCCGTTCATGAATTTCAAGAAGCTGGTATTTTGCCGACCCTCATTGACCCAGTTTGGGATATTAGTGCGATATTGAGCAAGGATTCAATCGTTGGGCAGTTTTTGCGCACTTTGGTTGGCTATAGCCCTGCGCCTTCGTTAGTCGAGGTCATTAGCTATATCGGCTATTGGGTGGCAATTTTATTAGGCATGCGTTTGCACACCACGCTTCCTCAG
The DNA here is from genome assembly GCA_018969115.1 of Chloroflexota bacterium. GTDB lineage: Bacteria > Chloroflexota > Anaerolineae > J036 > Brachytrichaceae > AQU-03. The sequence goes on from JAGWYZ010000065.1 coordinate 10,712, forward strand.
CGTGCGATGGTAGCATAGGCACTCATGCGTCCAACCAATATTACTGCCAATAAAACCTGTGCCATTCTTAGCATTACTTGGAACGACAGTCGCGTAGTTGACTATCCGTTTTATCAATTGGCTGCGGCTTGCCGTTGCGCTACTTGTAACGATGAACGCGCCCGACTAGCTGCTGAGGGCAAAGCATTTGTGCCAAAGTCGGCTGTTTTAGAAGCAATTGAGCCAATTGGCAGCTATGGCATTAGTATCTTGTGGAAAGATGGTTGTCGATATGGCATTTATACATGGGATTCATTGGCTGTGATGGAAGTTAAATAAATGAAAATGCAAACAACCCGACTTTTGGTCGGGTTGTTTGCAAACAAGAGGAAGAAGAAAATCCTAAAGGGATGCAAAATGTAAATTAACGAATCATGGGTGCGAAACGCAGCCTGCTGCTACGCACTTTTATGTTGATGGTTGGCTCAGTAGCACTTTATAACACATTGTGTGGCGCAATAGCCGACGAAATTTTATTTTTATTGTCTTGTGTTTTGTTGTTTGCCATCACGGGTTCGGTTGCAAATCAGCCCAACAGCGGTGGTCGCATATGGCTAAAGACCTAGTTGTCGCAGAGATTTATTGGTGATTCTCAAGATATAACGTGTTGCCCAAAAAGACATAATGCCGAACCACTATTACTTTATGTTTGAGGGCAAATCCCTTGTTAAACATGAAGCGATAGTGAGTTCGGCCGGCAGGGCATACACCCTATAGCACGCGACAATAATTTTTTAATTGCCCAATCTTTTCAATCTCAACCACCACTTCATCGCCATCTTTTAACCAAGGGGCGGGGTTACGGCCCAAAGCTACCCCGTCGGGGGTGCCGCTGCAAATAATATCGCCGGGGTTGAGGGTCATGGTTTTGCTGAGGTGCGCCACCATGTGTGCCACGCTAAAAATCATGTGCTTGGTATTCGAGTTTTGCATGATTTGCCCATTGACATAACATTTGATGTCTAATACCTGCGGATCAGGAATTTCGTCGCTGGTGACCAATGTTGGGCCAAATGGACAACTGCCGTCGAAACCTTTGCCCAAAATCCACTGTTTGGCATCGTCGCCATTTTGAATTTCGCGGGCGCTTAAGTCATTGGCACAGCTGTAACCGCCAACATAACTGAGTGCATCGGCCTCGGCAACCCGATAGCATTTTTTGCCGATCACCACCGCCAACTCAGCCTCGTAATCCATCTTTTGGGTGCTGTCTGCATACCATGCCACCGTATCGTTGGGGTTCGATAATGTATTTGGCATTTTGGCAAACACAATTGGCTTGCTTGGAATATTAGAGCCGGTTTCTTTGGCGTGTTCAATATAGTTGCGCCCAATAGCGATAATTTTGCCGGGTACTAGAGGCGCAGCAAGCGTCAGCCCTGCTACTGCCATTTTAGCGCCAGTGGCTGCCAATTGCGCCGCTTGTTGACGTGCGCCAGCATCCGACATAATCTTCGCTACATCGCCAGCCGCCGATACATCAACTGCTTCGCTGTCATTCACCATTGCGCCCGCTTTGAGCGCGCCATCTGAGATATAACTAATAAGTTTCATGATTTTTTTGAGGAGTATATGTCACAATACCCAACCGTTGATAGGCCTGTAATAATAACTGAGAATTTTTTTGCCAATCGCCACGCGCTTCAACCACCGCACGGTTACGTTGGGCTATTGCTGACCGGGTGTTAGGTGGCAGTTGTGCCGCGTCAATAATCGCAGCGGCGACTGCTTGCGCATCGCCCTTTGTCGTTAGCCAGCCGTTGGCCTCAGTTGCTAGCGCCCCATGCGCAAATGGCCTAACCCATTCGCGATTGCTCGGGATGTCGGTGACGATGACGGGCAAACCGGTGGCCATGGCCTCAAGTAATGAAATTGAAGTACCGTCGGTATGAGCACAACTGATATAAACATCGGCTGACGCAAATTGGGAGGCTTGTTGTTTGTGGGGCAACATGCCTGTGAATTTCACTGTATCTCCCGCACCATAACGTGCAATGATGTTGTAAATTTGACTGGCTAACGACCCGCCACCCATCATCACCAATTTGATCGGGCGGGGCCAAGTGGTGCGCAGGGTTTGATATGCCATACAAAACCCTTCTACAAGCGTGTCTGTGCCATACAGCGGCTCCCAACTGCGGGTCGATAGCACCGTAAATTGGTCGCGGGGGTGGGGTGGCACAAATGGAAATTGTGGCAGATCGATACCCCACGCAAACTGGGTAATGGTATCGTCGGGTATCGGCGCAAATTGACGTGCGGTGTCACGCACCCAATCCGAATCACAAATAAACCCATTGGCGTGACGCAAGGTAAAGGTAGTTGCCCAACGATTTAAATCATCGCGTAGCGCTGTCGTCAAAATATCTGACCCCCAAGACATCAGCAAATGTGGGTGGGCCCCAGCCAACGCGGTCATAAACCCACACGTTTGCACGGGGCCGGCATGTATCAGGTCTGGTTTGATTTTGCCTAATACACGCTCAAAGTCAGTCATTAGCGATAAGCAGTCGGTGGGGGTGTTTACTTGGCGATGCAGCCCAGCCCATTCAACCAAATGTACCCCAGCAGGCAAAGGGCGTTGCTCAAATAGCAGTGGCCCACTGCCAAAACGCAAATAAAAAAATTGATGTGTTGGCAGCGATTCGGTTAATTTAAGCAAAAAACGGTGGTCGTGAGTGGTGTAATCGCGGCTAAAGTAAAGGATCTTCATTTGAATACACAGCTTAGTGCGCGTCCCCAGCCGCGCATCTTGGCTTACACAAAATGCACCTGGGGACACCTACTAAGCACTGCTTCAGGTTAACTTGGAATCTAAGCTAAAACACAAGTTAGCACTTTGTGCTAATGTTCGACACGTTCACGGCGCATTTTCTTAGTAGTGCTGCTCTTTTTTTTGCTATCCAAGCGTTTTTCTTTGGCGGCTTTCGATGGCTTGGTCGGTCGGCGTTTCTTGGGCACAATCAGGGCTTGGCGCAATAAAACCGCAAAGCGCTCGACCACTTCTTCACGGTTTCTCAATTGGCTGCGTCCTTGTTGCGATTCAACATGTAGCACCCCTTCTTTGTCTAGATAGCTGGCTAATTTGATAATGACGCGCGTTTTGTCGGCCTCATTCAAATAAGGTGTGTTGACCACATCAAACATCAACTCGACATTGCTCTCGGTTTTGTTCATGTGTTGACCACCTGGGCCACTACTGCGGGCAAAACGAAAATTGAGTGCCGAAGACGGGATACGCACTTGTGGATTGATGATTAAATCATCAAGGCGATCATTTTCGTTTTCTGGGTCGGGGGTGGCTGCGCTCATGGTTGGCAAAATGGGCGCGGCCTAAGCCATCGCATGGCGATGCCCTGCCGAATATGCGCCGGTCACATAATGCTCAAGTTGGCGCTCAATATCACCCAACAGCGAGCTTGCGCCAAACCGCATTAAATGGGGTTGCAGCCATTCGTCGCCCAGTTCCTCTTTCATCAAACATAGCCAATCGAGCGATTGTTTGGCGGTGCGGATGCCGCCCGCAGGCTTAAAACCGATCTTGTGGCCGGTGCGCTGCAAATAATCGCGGATAGACCGCGCCATGACTAGCGACACAGGCAAAGTGGCGTTAGTGGGGGCTTTGCCTGTGCTGGTTTTGATAAAATCTGCCCCAGCCATCATGCACACCAGACTGGCTTTCATCACATTGCCCAAAGTGCTTAGTTCGCCAGTTTCGATGATGGTTTTAATGTGGGCGTCGCCACAAGCCTCGCGGTAGGCCCGCACCTCATCATATAACGCTTGCCAATGCCCTAGCAGCACATGTCGGCGAGAAATGACAATGTCGATCTCTTGCGCCCCCGCCGCCACTGAGTGATGAATTTCTTGCACCCGTAAGGCAAAAGGCGTTAGCCCTGCCGGAAAACCGGTTGACACGGCTGCAATCGGAACACCACTGCCTTTCATTGCTGCTACTGCGGTTGGAACCATTTCGTGATAGACACAGACTGCGCCACAAGTGATTTTGAGGGTTTCGGCCCCCATCGCCGCTAATAATTCATGGCTGACAGGTTGGCGGGCTTTAGCACACAAACGTTGCACATTGCCCGGGGTGTCGTCACCTTGCAATGTGGTCAGGTCAATCAGGGTGATGGCGTGTAATAGCCATGCGGCTTGCCATTCTTTTTTTACACTGCGGCGGGTCGGCAAGGTGGCGCAGCGGCGTTCAACGGCGCTGCGATTAATGCGCACAGCTTCAACCCATTCAAGGTCAAGCGGGGTTCCGGGGTTACGGGGAAACATAGGTAAAGGATGAAGAATGAAAGATGAAAGATGAGAGATGAGAGATGAGAGATGAGAGATGAGAGATGAAGATTTTGTTCATTCTTTATCATTCTTTATCTTTCACCTTTTATCCTTTTTATTGATTATACTTTCGCCCATTATGGCAATTGTGTGGATCCCTTCATTGTTGCGCCGTTTGACTGGCGGCAAAGCTGAACTGCGGGCTGATGGCACAACCGTGCGGGAGGTCGTCGATCAGTTAGAGGCGCTGCACCCGGGGTTAAAAGCCCGTTTGGTCGAAGATGGGCGGCTTAAACCTAGCTTTGCCGTTGTGGTCGATGGCTTTTCATCTGACCTTGGCCTGCGCCACCCACTCACCGCCGACAGCGAGCTTCATTTCGTACCTGCGTTGAGCGGGGGATAGAAGTGTAAAGTTAAAAGTTGAAAGTTAAAAGTGCTAAGTACTGCGTATTATTTACATTTAGCACTTTTAACTTTCAACTAAAGGCCTGTATGCCGGTTTGGGCGCGGCCAAGAATGAGGGCGTGGATGTCATGCGTGCCTTCATAGGTGTTGACGGCCTCAAGATTCATAACATGGCGAATGACGTGGAATTCGTCGCTGATGCCGTTGCCGCCGTGCATATCACGGGCAATGCGGGCGATATCGAGTGCTTTGCCGCACGAATTGCGCTTCACAATCGATACCATTTCGGGGGTCGATTTACCTTCATCCATCAAACGCCCGACCCGTAATGTGCCTTGCAACCCGAGCGAAATTTCAGTCAACATATTGGCCAGCTTGAGTTGAATGAGTTGATTGGCTGCTAACGGTCGCCCAAATTGTTTGCGGTCGAGTGTATATTGGCGGGCTGCGTGCCAACAAAATTCGGCTGCACCCAATGCGCCCCACGAAATGCCATAACGTGCCTTATTCAAGCAGCCAAATGGCCCTTTTAGCCCCTTAACGTTGGGCAGCAAATTCTCATGTGGCACAAACACTTCATCCATCACAATCTCGCCGGTGATGCTGGCACGCAGGCTAAATTTGCCCTCAGTTTTGGGCGCAGATAACCCCTTCATGCCCTTTTCGAGCACAAACCCGCGAATGTCGCCATCCAAGCTATCGCCGCCACCAAAGGCCTTGGCCCATACCACAAACACATCGGCAATTGGCGAATTGGTGATCCACATCTTGTTGCCGTGCAAAATCCAGCCACCATCCACTTTTGTGGCGCGGGTTTCCATGCTGCCTGGGTCGCTGCCGTGATTTGGCTCGGTCAAGCCAAAGCAGCCCACCCATTCACCGGTTGCCAATTTGGGCAAATATTTGCGGCGTTGGGTTTCGTTGCCATAGCTATAAATGGGATACATCACCAGCGATGATTGCACACTCATCGTGCTGCGATAGCCGCTGTCAACCCGCTCTACCTCGCGGGTGACCAAACCATAGCACACATGGTTTAAACCTGCACAGCCATATTCTTCGGGCAAAGTGCTGCCGAGCAACCCCAACTGACCCATTTCATTCAAAATGCTACGATCAAATTTTTCGTGCCGGTTGGCCTCAAGCACGCGCGGCATTAACTTGTCTTGACAATAATCGCGGGCGGTATCGCGCACCATGCGTTCTTCGTCGCTCAATTGGTCGTTTAACAAAAATGGGTCATCCCATTGAAAGGTGTTTTTGTTTGCCATAATTTGAGGTTTATTTTAAACCTAAAGGAAAATAACGCTTTGATTATCGTCCGCCGAAGCCGGTCATGGCGATGCCTTGCACGAAGTAGCGTTGGGCCACAATAAACAAAACAAGCACTGGGATTAACATAACGACGCTAGCCGAAAATACCAATTCCCAATTTTGCACATTGGTGTCGTTAAAGGCCCGAATGCCAAGTGCCAAAACCCAACTATCGAGTTTGCTCAGGTAAATGAGTGGCTCCATAAATTCGTTGTAATATTGAATTAACCCGAATACGGCGATGGTAGCGAGCACTGGTTTGCACAAGGGCAGCAAAATGCGAGTGAGGATTTGTAGGCGGTTTGCGCCATCCATCTTGGCGGCTTCATCCAATTCATCGGGGATGCCACGCATAAATTGATACATCAAAAACACATATAACCCAGTGCCAGCAAACCAGGGTGGAACGACCAGTGGTAGCCATGGGAAATAAACATTGATGATTGGGATGGTTAAGTTGATCCAGCCAAAATCTTTAAACATGATGAAGCGCGGGATCAAAGTGATGATGCCGGGCAACATGAGCGTGGCAATCATAATGCCGAAAAATAGACGGCGACCGGGCCATTGCAGCCGTGCAAAACTATAGGCCACCATCACTGATGATACTATTGTGCCCAATAATGAAACCGTTACGACCATGACGGTATTTTTGATAAAATCCCACATGGGCAGCGCGGGCTGGGTAAAGGCATCAATATAATTTTTCCAACGCAGGCTATCGGGAATCCATTTAATCGGAACGACAAAGATTTCGGTGCTTGATTTAAATGAGGATGAAATCATCCAGAGGGTTGGCATTAGAAAAGTAAGGACGAGTAATGTGGCGAAAATTTGTAAAGCCGTGAAGCTAAGCAACTGGCGTGTTTTTTTATTTATGCTCATGTTTACTCCTCGTAATACACCCAACGTTGTGAAATATAAAACTGGGCGATGGTGAAACCGATCACGATGACAAATAGCTCCCACGCCAATGCACTGGCATAGCCCATGTTAAAAAATAGAAAACCTTCGCGGTAAATATTCAACACTGAGAATAGCGTGCTGTTTTCGGGGCCGCCGTCGGTCATGATGAGGGCTGGGGTAAAAATTTGAAATGAGGCAATAATGGCAATGACCAAATTGTAAAAAATGAGCGGGGTCATGAGGGGCAAAGTGATTTTGGTAATGCGATCCCATGCGTTTGCGCCATCAATGCTAGCTGCCTCGAGCAACGATTGTGGAATATTGCCTAATCCGGCAATAAAAATCACCATTTGGCGGCCAATTTGCCACAACGACATGAAAATAAAGGCTGGTTTGGCTAAATTTTTGTCGAACAACCATTTTTGTGCCGGAACCCCAAACCAACTTAAAAAATCATTCAAAATACCATAATCGGGGTGAAAAACCCGTTGCCAGACCACGGCGCTTGCCACCACAGGCACAATAATGGGCAAATAAAACCCGGCCCGATAAAAATCGCGGAAACGCAAAGGTTGGGTCAACATCATGGCCAACAAAAAAGAAAAAACGAGTTGCAGCGGTACTGCAAAAACCGTGTAATAGGCCGTGTTATAGAGTGCTTGTTGTGCTATTGGGTCGGTAAAAACCTTCTCGAAGTTGGCCCACCCTACAAATTTAGTGGTTAAACCGCCAAAATCGAGGTCGGTTTTTTGGAATGCCAGCCATAGGGCGTAGCCGATAGGGTATGCCACAAACACCAGCAAACCAATAATAAAGGGTGAAGCAAATAAATAGCCAGCCAGCCAGTCGCGCCAAGGGATACGTTTGGAATTTGTCATAAATCAATTTGATGTTGGGTGTTGTGAAATGGGCATATGTCTTTGTTTTTCTTAATGTGACATGGGCAAGATAAGGTGTAAAAATTAACCGCTAGGGTAATCTGTCATTAGTTGACAGTCACTCTAGCGGTTAATAGGTCATAAGTAATCACACGCCATACGAGCACAAATTTAGGTTTTTGTTCGCGTGGCATATAACATTCGCATTGGACGTTGTGTCTTTATTGCCACCAAAGTTATTTGGCTTCGTCCAACATCTTTTGTACAGCTTTATCTACATCAGCGAGTACCTCGCTGGCTTTGGCTGTTCCGGCGATGAGTTTATCCCATGCCAATGGCTTGACAGCTTGTGGCCAAATCTTGCTGCGTGGTACCAGACCCACTACATCCAACTGACCAGCTTTAAAGGCATCAATGAATACCTTGCCGTTCTTCACGCCAAAGTTCTTCTCCATGGTGGGTAGCCACCAATCTTGAATGAGGGCGAATGTGTTGGGCATACGGCCTGAGGTTTCTGAATACACCTTATTGCCTTCGGGTTGGGCCATAAAGTTGATGAAATCCCATGCGGCGGCCTCGTTCTTGCCTTTCATCAAAGCCACACCTTCGGCCCATGCACGATGGGGGCGGCTGGCATCTTGTTGCTTGGGCATCAATACCACATCGAATGGGTATGACTTGCCCTCATCTTGCAGCTTCTTGGCCATCATGGATGGGAACCACCAAGGGCCTTCATACTTCATGGCCACATTGCCAGTGGTGATTTGGTTGGCCCCGTTGGCGCCATCGGCTGGGGTTGGGGCGATCTTGTCCAAGTTATACCAATCGTTGGCAACCTTTTGAATAATGTCGGCGATTTCAGGTTGGTTGAATTGCGATTTCTTGGGGTCTACAATGGTGTCGAATTCGGTTTTGCCCGTGCCGCGAATCCAATGAATATCACGGAACCAACCACCATTGGCTTGAATACCAAAGCGCTTGTCAGCACCGGTCTTGTTATTGGTTAGTTTCTTGGCAAGGTCAATAAATTCATCGTAGGTCCAATCGCTGGTGGGGTATTTCACACCGGCTTCATCGAAAACCTTCTTTGAATAGAACATGACCATGCTGGCAAGTTGCAGCGGAACCATATACAGCTTGTCTTTGTATTGGGTGCTCAATTTTACGCCAGCGGCATCTGCAAACGCATCTAATTTGTCACGCTTGACCAAATCACCCACTTCTGCCAATGCGCCTTTGGCGGCATAGGGTTGCCATTCCCAACCTTGGAATGAGGCAATATCGGGGGTAGCGCCGCCAGCGATGCTGGTTTGTAGCTTGGGATAAAAGTTGTTGCCGGGGTCGGCTACTGGGGTGATTTCGACCGTGACATCGGGTTTCTTGGTTTTGTAGAGTGCCAGCCATTTTTCATGGGCTGGTAACTCGGAGCTATCGCCCCATGCCAAAAA
>JAGWYZ010000338.1 GCA_018969115.1 Chloroflexota bacterium
AGGTGCTGAAATATTTTGTCGAACACGCAGCTATATTTCTACTTTAGGTAAGCAGGGTATGGATATTTTGGGTGCTCTGCGCTCCGTTTTTGATGGCGATCCTATCATGCCGTCTATGCCCTGAGTAGTAACAAAGAATTCATGATTTGTCCCAAAATACGCACGGCATAGGTCAGCACATCTTCGGGGTAACGCACAAAACACAGCCGCAAGGCTGGCGGGTGTGGCTGGTTGTCAAGCAAATTGAGCCAGACATAATAGCCGCCATTCGGCAGCCACCACGAACAACCGGCGGGCAAGTAACGCTCTAGCGCCTCGTGCAGGGCGTTGCGCCGCAGGGCATAAATGGCATTCACCCGCTCGAGATGCTCGGTATACGCACTCGCCGCCAAAAACGTTGCCAAGGTGCGCTGCCCAAGGCTTTTGCTGCTGGTGGTAGTGATGCGCTTCATCGAAATCAATTGTTCACGCAATGAGCCACGCGCCAACACATAGCCAATTCGTAGCCCGGGCATGAGCGATTTGCTATATGAGCCGAGATACAACACCTCGGCATCGAGCGCCCGCAACGGTAGATTGGGTTGTGGTTCATAGGCCACATCTCGATAAGTGGCATCTTCAATGATGCGAATTTCGTGGTCGGCAGCCCAGCGCAAAAAGACCAGTCGATTTTGTGCATTCCAACACACACCGATTGGGTTTTGATAGTCGGGCGAAACGACGATAAAACGCGGATAACTGCCGCTGCCGCCTTTGCAGCACAATGTCAGCGCATATTCAAGGTCGAGCGTATTTGGCCCATGCTCATTTAGGCCAAAGCCTACCCCGCGCAAGCATAAGTGACGAAAATTGGCCAGATCGGAGAAAAAATGTGGCTGTTGCACCAAAGCCACATCGTTGGGCGAGGCCAAGGCCCGCGAGGTCAAGGTCAGCGCTTCTTGTATCCCGCTGGTGATGATGATTTCGTCGGCATCGCACAAAATGCCATGTCGGGCCAGGTCGCGGGCAATTTCAACCCGCAGTGGCAAATAGCCTTGCGGCATTTCATAGCCGTAAGCATGACCGCCATCACGCCGAATGACCAGATTGCGGCAACGTTCGATGCCCTGCATCGGGAAAAGGTCTTCGGGCGGTGTGCCGAGCGCCAGCGAAATAATGCTTTTGTCGTGGTTGGCCTGCCACAATTCACTCGTCAAGCGCTCAATATTTTGGTCGTCAATGGGGGATTGTTCGCGTTGGGGCGCGGGGTTGCGTGTCAATTCGCGTAAATTGGCGCTGATATAGCTGCCGCTGCCTTGGGCGCTGTCGATCAGGCCCCGCGTCCGCAACTCGTCGTAGGCATTGATCACGGTGCTGCGATGCACACTCAGTTGGTCAGCCAATGCACGGGTACTTGGCAGGCGGTCGCCCACATTCAACTGGCCGCCACGCACTAGCAAACACACATGCTCGACAATTTGCAAATATAAAGGGGTGCTTAAAAGTGGGTTGAGCGGGATGAGCATGAGATAAAAAAATAGACGCTGCGGTGGTGCAGCGTCTATCTTAATGACTCTTTATGGCGAAGGCAACGACCAGTTTCGTGGCAATTTGCCAACCAGTTTGTCTTACGCGAGGGTGCGAGCGTCGGTTACTACCCCAGTGATGGCGCTGGCGACGGCGGTCAGTGGCGAGGCGAGGAAGGTGCGCCCGCCCTTACCTTGGCGACCTTCAAAGTTGCGGTTGCTGGTGCTGACGGCATATTGCCCAGCGCTCAGTTCATCGCCATTCATGGCAATACACATACTGCAACCGGGTTCGCGCCATTCTGCGCCTGCGGCCAAGAAAATCTCGTGTAGCCCTTCGCGCTCGGCTTGCTTTTTGATGGGTGCACTGCCGGGCACCACCATCACGCGCACCTTATCGCTGACTTTGCGGCCTTTAATGAGGTCTGCGGCTTGGCGCAGGTCGCTCATGCGGCTGTTGGTGCAGCTACCAATAAACACGACATCAATCGGCTTGCCCAACAAAGTTTCGCCGGCATTCAGGCCCATATAGTTCAAGGCTTTGCTCAGCGCATTGCGTTGGCTCAGGTCGCCAATGTCGGCGGGGTCGGGCACACGTTCGGTGATGTGCATCCCCATGCCCGGGTTCGTGCCGTAGGTAATCATCGGGGCCAAAGTATCGGCATCTAGCTCAAAAATTGTGTCATAGGTTGCGCCTTCATCGCTGGGCAAGGTGCGCCATTGGGCGACGGCTTTATCCCATGCTGCGCCTTTCGGGCTAAATTCGCGCCCTGCCAAATATTCAAACGTGGTGTCATCGGGCGCAATCATGCCAGCGCGGCTGCCGCCTTCGATGCTCATGTTGCACACGGTCATGCGCTCTTCCATGTTCATTTTGCGAATGGCCTCGCCAGTATATTCAAATACATAGCCAGTGCCGCCGCCCACACCATATTTGGCGATGATGCCGAGGATGATGTCTTTGGCCGTGACACCTTTTTGCAGTGTGCCGCTAATTTTGACATTGGCGGTTTTGGGTTTGCGTTGTAGCAAGCATTGGGTCGAAAGCACCATTTCGACTTCGGAAGTGCCGATGCCAAAGCCGAGTGCGCCAAATGCGCCGTGGGTGGCGGTGTGGCTGTCGCCGCATACGATGGTCTTGCCAGGTTGAGTCAGACCCAGTTCAGGCCCAATCACATGCACAATGCCTTGTTTGTCGGCACCGGTTTTCATTCCATAAAGCATAATGCCGTTATCCTCGGCGTTTTGCTCCATCATGGCGATTTGCTTAGCGGCCATTTGGTCAATAATCGGCAAATCGCGGCTATAGGTCGGGATGCCATGATCGAGGGTGGCGAAGGTGCGGTCGGGGCGGCGCACCTTAATGCCGCGCTTGCGCAAGCCTTCAAATGCCTGTGGGCTGGTCACTTCGTGCACCAAGTGTAGGTCGATATATAACACCGCTGGGCTACCCGGTTCTTGTGTAACCACATGCGCGTCCCAAATTTTCTCAAAAAGTGTTCTTTGCATAAATGCTATGTCCTAGTTCGTTATTGGGTGTAACTTAATTGTATTTTATGAATGAAAATACGGGGCTATTTTATGTGATTCTTAAAGTGAGTTTTTTACGTGTTGAGGTGTCACCTCAACCATTTGGATGCAACCCCTAAAAACGTAATGCCGATCTCAACGAAAATTGGTTTTAGAGGGTGTTTCTTAAATCAATTTCCACTTTTTTGTCAGATGAAGTCACATGATTTTATCAAATCAGAGCGCATATTTAGACAAAATGAATGCCAAAATCACTA
>JAGWYZ010000066.1 GCA_018969115.1 Chloroflexota bacterium
CTATCAATTCGCCACTCACGCTCCCACATCTGTACATTCTCATTGGTAACAATATCTGATTGCGCTAGTTTCTCTAATGCTGCGGCCATGCACTGTCCTTGATTATTAACGAAATCCGGCTGATCCAGGAGCGTTACCTGAACATGAATCGCCTACCCAGTGAATACAGAGGGTATTTCTTTACGCCATTCAAGCAAGTTTCCACGCAAAATCACCTCATAAGTGGTTAACATGTAAAAAGTATATCTTACGTTTGACAAAGGATAACAAAATCAGGCTTTCGCCAATTTCTACATTTCTTTGAGATTTATGCTTTAATCAGCCTAATGAGCAAGCAAAACACCAAAAAACCAATACCCAATTGGCCCACCCTTACCCGCTACGACCAACAACATTTGGGGCGCATCGCCATGCCGTTGGGCGGCATCGGCACAGGCAGCGTGGCGCTGGGCGGGCGCGGCGACCTGCGGGACTGGGAGGTTGTCAATCGCCCGGCAAAAGGATTTAAGCCAAAGCAAACTTTTTTTGCGCTTTTTGCCAAAGCCAAAGGCGGGCCAGCCGTGGTAAGGGCGCTCGAAGGCGTGATTGACCCGCGTGATTTTGAAGGTGCGTTTGGCAGCAGTGTGCCAAATCATGGCTTACCACGTTTTCGCCAATGTCACTTCGAGGCGGCTTATCCGTTGGGTCAGGTCGTTTTGGCGGATGAGGCTGTGCCGGTCTCGGTGCGCATCAAAGCCTGGAACCCGTTCATCCCAACCGATGCTGAACGTAGCGGTATTCCGATTGCGATATTGACATTTGATCTGACAAACACCAGCAACAAGCGGGTCGAAGCGGCGGTGTGTGGCAATCTTGAAAATTTTATTGGGCAAGATGGCAGTGTGGTGGTGGATGGTCGAATCAACACCGGGGTGCAAGGTGGCGCAAAAAACAGGATTGACTATCAAGAAACCGAAGCCGTGCGTGGCCTCATTTACCAAACCCAAGGCGTTGCGCCCGAGGCCGAGCAATGGGGCACGTTGGCCTTGAGCACCACGGCTAAAACCGGCATTACCCACCGCACAGCTTGGGCCAATTTAAATTGGGGTGATTCGTTGCTCGATTATTGGGATGATTTTGCCGACGATGGGGCGCTAGAAAACCGCCATGATGTGGTCGATAATCCGATCGGCTCACTGGCGGTCAAAATTGTGCTACCAGCCCACGCCAGCAAAAGCATCACCTTTTTGCTGACTTGGCATTTTCCAAATCGGCTGGGTTGGGGGGTGCGCAATGAACCTTCGTTGAGTTATGGCACTGGCTTGCGCGACCAGCCCGACCGCGCCGGCAATTTTTATACCGGCCAATTTGCCGATGCGTGGGATGTGGCGCTGCGCACCGCGCCACAATTGGCCGCGCTTGAGCGCGACACCGTGACCTTCGTCAATGCCATCTGCCAAAGCGACCTGCCCACCAGCGTAAAAGAGGCCGCGCTGTATAACGCCAGCACTTTGCGCACCCAAACCACTTTTCGCATCGAAAGTGGGCATTTGATGGGATGGGAGGGTTGCGGCGACAAAGCTGGCTGTTGTTGGGGGTCTTGCACGCATGTGTGGAATTATGAGCAAACGACGGCCTTTTTGTTTGGCGATCTCGCCAAAACCATGCGCGACATCGAATTTAGTTACGCCACACGCAGTGATGGCTTGATGGCCTTTCGCGCTGATTTGGAATTGAGCCGCGCTACCGAGTGGATAAATGCCGCCGCCGATGGGCAAATGGGTTGTTTGATGAAGCTCTATCGCGATTGGCAATTGAGTGGCGATGAGGCCATGTTGCGCAAACTATGGCCGAATGCCAAACGCGCCTTGCAATTTTGTTGGCGGCCCGGCGGCTGGGATGCCGACGAAGATGGCGTGATGGAAGGCTGCCAACATAACACGATGGACGTGGAATATTATGGGCCAAACCCGCAAATGGGCACATGGTATTTGGGCGCATTACGGGCCATGTCTGAAATGGCGCGCTATGTGGGTGAAGCTGAGTTTGCCGCCAAATGTGACCGCCTGTTTAAGCGCGGCAGCGCATGGATGGATGCACATTTGTTTAATGGCGATTATTATGAACATGAAATACGCCCACCCCAACCGACCGATTTGGTGTTAGATGGCTTGCGAGTCGGTATGGGGGCGCTTAATTTGCAAGAACCTGATTTGCAATTGGGTGCGGGCTGTTTGGTTGACCAATTGGTGGGGCAATATTTTGCCCATGTGTGCGGCTTGGGTTATTTGTTAGATCAAAACAAGGTGCGCACAACGTTACAAAGCATCATGAAATTCAACTTTAAGCGTGGGTTTAACGACCATTTTAACCATTTGCGCAGCTTTGTGATGGGTGATGAGAGCGCCTTGCTCATGGCGACTTATCCACATGGGCGGCGACCCAAGCGCCCATTCCCCTATTACAACGAGGTCATGACCGGTTTTGAATATACCGCCGCCGTGCATATGCTTTACGAGGGCCAAACCGACGACGGGCTAAACGTGATCGCGGCGATTCGTGAACGTTATGACGGGCTAAAGCGCAATCCGTTTGATGAGGCCGAATGTGGGCATCATTATGCGCGGGCAATGGCGGCGTGGGCCAGCATTTTGGCCTTAACTGGGTTTCAATATTCGGGGGTTGAGCAATCTATTACGTTTGCGCCCAAACCCGGCACGCATTTTTGGGCAAATGGCTATGCGTGGGGGCAATGCCGTATTGAACAAGCAGACAACACCCTAAAAGTTATTCTAACGGTGCTGGGTGGCAACTTGGTGTTGCGGCATTTAAAATTGGCGGGTGGCGGCGAGGCAATATTTAAGCGCAGGTTGCATTTGGGCGCGGGCAAGATGGTTATGTTAGCGCTTTAGACGCTTAGTGCGCATCCCCAGACATACATTTATCAAGCAAATCAATAATGCTATACACAAACCGGCGTTTGTCAGGGTTGAAATGCAATTTTGTGCCAATGACTTTATCGGCCCAAGGGCGGGCGCTGGCAACGTCTGGCTCATATTCCATTGACATCGCCATCCAATCGCACACCATTTCGATCAAGTCCATGTCGCTCATGTCGTTCGGGTCGGCGTAATATTCGGGGTGATGTCGGTTATGGGTTTGGTGATGCTTAATCGCCGCCGCGACGCGCTCGGCCATGCCGTGTGGATATTGAAAAGCTTGATTGGCGCAGCGGCAGCGGTGATATTCGGTCAGCCAAATATATGGTTCATACTCGTGAGGCGTAAATTTCGAAAAGTCATGTCTATTGGCACGTTCATTCAATTGATCCCCATTCGGCAACACATCAGTAAGCAATTGAAGACAATGTCGCACCTGTGCAATGTGTGCATGGGTGTGCGCCTCAAAATAGGCGATCATGTCTGAGGGCGGGTTCGGCATTACCTGTTTTACATACAGCCATTCAGGGTCGCCTTCGTCGAGCGCATCAAGCGCCCCGCAATACCGATAGCCCAATTTGCCAAATAAGGCTTGCATAGGTATATTTGAAGCGTTTGTAGAGCTAAAAAGTTTTGCGCTCGCACACTCATTTTCAACATATTGCAATAACGCCTTGCCCACCCCATGCCGACGTTGCGACGCAAGCACATAGAGAAACGGCACAAACCCATTTTCATAAAAGCCATATTCAAACACCACATACCCGATCATTTCGGGTAATTCGGGTAGCTCAGCGACATATAAATGTCCAAGCAATGTTTGCCGCACCAAATACTGAGCACGTGCCGGATTATGTTGCGCCAATTGAGCGAATACCAACAATTTGGCAATATCTTGCGGGTTCGCTAGGCGTATGGTCAACATATGTTTTTATGAAAACCTATTGATGTCGATCATCTAGACGTTGTAACACTTGGCGCAGCGGAATTTTGCGCTCGTTGAGCAACACGAGCAAATGAAAGAGCATGTCTGAGGCTTCGTCAATCAATCGCTCATCATCTTGGGCCACGCCAGCCATTGCGGTTTCAAGTCCTTCTTCACCGACTTTTTGCGCAATTTTAAAACGCCCTTTGGCAAATAAACGGGCGGTGTAACTGGTTTCGAGCGAAGCATCCCGACGCAAAGCTACCACGGTTTCGAGCGCATCTAAAAACCCAGCGCGCGGCGATGAGGCAACTTGACCGCTACGATCAACAAAATCATTTAAACCGTCTTCAGCCACATATTCTTGGTGAAAACAACTTTCTTGCCCAGTATGACAAGTGGGGCCAGCCGGCACCGCCCGAATGAGCAGGGCATCGGCATCACAATCAGTGCGAATTTCGCGCACACGCAAGACATTGCCGCTGCTCGCCCCTTTGTGCCACAACTCGTTGCGGCTGCGTGAGAAAAACCAAACTTCGCTGCTTGCGTGGGTTTTTTGCAATGATTCAGCGTTCATCCAACCCATCATTAACACGCGGCCACTAATGGCATCTTGAATAATGGCTGGGATCAGCCCTTTGTCGTCATATTTCAGCATAAACGCGCCGATTGTATCCTGATTTCGCCTTTGGTCGCCCTTTGTTGTCATTTAGCGGCGGGCCATTCATCCATCGCCCCGCCAATCAGCGGGTAAATAAGCCAAGCAACGCTAGTGCCAAATAAGCTACCGGTTAAGATACGAAGCCACCAAGTGCTTTCACGAAAAGGAATCAGATTAAACGGCGGCTGACTAAATAATTGCGAAAAGCCATCTAACCCAATGGGCACGACCCCAATTAGCAAAAATAGCCAAAATGGAATACTGTGTACACCACGCCACCGCAACAAAGCATAAAAAACACCATTGATGGCAAGTGCTAAATAAATGGCGACATCGCGCTGGCATAACGCCACTTTATAGCCCATTTGCTCATTGCCCTGAAAATCACGGGCGGCAAATAAGCCATCAACCCGCCCAAGGTTGATGCCAGAAGCTTGCTCAAATTCGCCATCGCTGTTACCACGGGCATAAATAGGTTGATCCCCAAACAAAAACACTGAGCGAAAAGCATAAGTGTGACACACCAATTTGTAGGGCTGGTAAATCCATTGTGCGGCGTTTATGTAGCCAACCTTCATCAGCAATGGTGCTAAGAAGGGCAGCAACGAATAAAGCATCATGCCGCTGATGATCATGGCAAGCCAATGCCGCTGTAAGGCATTGCCTGCACGGTTTAAGGGAGAGTTGGGTATAGGGTTAATAGATGAATTATCTCGCTAAATTTTTGGATTGTGCAAGAAGTTACAATACATCTTATCGAGGAAAACTCATGATTAATCAATCACATAAAACCCAATTCGATGAGCAAGGCTATTGTGTCGCCCGAGGTCTATTTGAGGCCCAAGAAGTTGAGCACTATCGTGAACATTACATGCACTTGCGCAAAAACGGCAGCTATCCGGGTGATCTGTCGGGGGTTGATACCAAAAGCAATGACCCGCTCAAAATTTACCCGCGTATGATTCATATGCACCGTTGGGATGAGACCTCGTTAAAATGGTTAATTGACCCACGCTTAAACGCCTGTATGAGCACACTTTTGGGGCGCTCGCCCTTTGCCGTGCAAACCATGCTCTATTTCAAGCCACCTGGCGCACGTGGGCAAGCCTTGCACCAAGATAATTTTTATTTACGGGCGCAGCCCGGCACCTGTATTGCAGCATGGATGGCGTTGGATGATTGCGACGAAGCCAATGGTTGTCTGCAAGTTGTGCCCAGCAGCCACGCATGGCCACTTTTGTGCAGCCAAAAGGCCAACACCAACCTGAGCTTCACCGATGTCACTGTGCCGATACCGGCCGAGGCACAAGTATTACCAGTAGTGATGGAAGCCGGTGACGTGCTCTTTTTTAACGGCCAAATTGTGCATGGCAGCTACCCAAACACCACCCAAAATCGCTTCCGTCGCTCGCTCATCGGGCACTATATCGAAGGCCAAGCGGAGCAAGTCGCCCAGTTTTATCACCCGGCCCTGCGCATGGATGGTAGCCTGCTCACACTCAACATCAGCCAAGGCGGCGGCACTTGTGGCATTTGGGTGGAACAAAATGGTGAGCCAGTGATTGAAATGACTGGGATAGAAGGAATAGTGCGTAAGCACGAATAATTAAGCCATGAGCCTTGAGCCTTGAGCCTTGAGCTATGAGCTATGGGCTACCAGCTATGAGTTATGAGTCTTGATTCAAGACTCATAATTGATGGCTCAAGGCTGATAGCTCATAGCTCAAGGCTCAAAGCTCATGGCTCATGGCAATAGCCCTTATGCGCACACGCGAACAACTAGAACACACAGAAATATTTACATTGGCCCCTTATGCCGTAAAAAGTGCTGAATCACGCGGGCGGGCGTATGATGAAGATGAGCCAACTTACCGCACCCGATTTCAGCGCGACCGCGAGCGGGTGTTACATACCACCGCGTTTCGCCGTTTGCAGGGCAAAACCCAAGTCTTTGTCGTCACCGAGGGCGATTATTATCGCACCCGCATTACGCATACGCTTGAGGTAGCGCAAATTGGGCGCACCATTGCGCGAGCATTGGGCGCGAATGAAGATCTAGTCGAAGGCATTTGTTTAGCGCACGATCTCGGCCATCCCCCCTTTGGGCATTCAGGCGAAGCAACCTTGGCTTCACTGATGCAGGGATATGGCGGGTTTGATCATAATCGCCACAGTTTTCGCATTATTGCCGAATTAGAACGCCGCTACCCCGAATTTCCGGGCTTAAATTTAACTTATGAGTTTCGAGAAGGCATTGTCAAGCATGAAACCGAATATGATATGACTAACCAACACGATTTTGAGCCAGAATTACGCGGCTCGCTTGAGTGTCAAATCGCCTCATTTTCAGATGAATTGGCCTATAACACGCATGACCTTGATGATGGGCTGCGTTCGGGCTTGATCAAAATGGAGCAATTGCAAAAAGTGGGCTGGTGGCGACGCGCTTGTAAATCAGCAGAAGTGCAAAATGAGCCGTTGAGTGACTTGGTTCGGCATCGTGTCATTCGCAAACTGATTGGCGAAATGACCACAGACTTGGTGACCGAGGCCTCGAGGCTGATTGAGGCCTCCGATGTACACAGTGTAGACGAAGTAAGACGCGCAAACTCGTTACTTATTTCGTTTTCGCCCGAAATTCAGCGGCTCAACCGCGAATTAAAATCATTTTTATACGAAAATATGTATCGGCATTGGCGGGTGTTGCGTATGCACACCAAATCAGCACGGGTGCTTGAAGATCTCTTTCACACCTATAACGCCGATCCGCGCATGCTGCCCGACAGCACCCGCATCAAACTCGATACCATGCCGGTAGAGCGCGTGGTTTGTGATTACATCGCCGGTATGACCGATCGTTTTGCACTCGATGAACACGCTCGGCTATTCGATCCGCACGAGCGAGTCTAAGAAAAGGATGAAGGATGAGGGGTGAAGGATGAAAAAATTCATCTCTCGTCCTTCATCCCTCATCCTTCATTTTACGCCGATCTCAGTCCAAGCCTTGTCAAACAATTCTTCGGTCTTGGCATCTTGTAATTCAAGCAATTCGAGCTTCTTGCCCATTTTGGCAACATCAACATAAACGGCTGGGTTGCTGAGCAAATCTTTGTCGATAATGCCATTCTTTACGGCAGCTATATTTGAGCTGGGTGCGCCAGTTTCATTGGCATTTTCACCACCTACTTTTGCATCCAACATATAGTTAATGAACACTTCAGCAGTGTAGCGATTCTTCGCACCTTTGGGGATGGCAATGTTGTCAACCCACACCGTGCTTACATCACTCGGCACCACATATTTCAGGGTTGGCTTCTCGCGCATCATTTGAATAGCATCACCAGTATAGACTTGGGCCACCCACACCTGCCCATTCAACAACAACTTGGCGTTTTCTGGGCTATCTTGATAGGCTTTTACGCTCTTTTTCTGCGCAATCAATATTTTTTTGGCTTCTTCAATCTGCTTAGCATCGTTGGTATTAGATGAAAATCCCTTAAAGCGCAACGCTGTGCTTAAGGCTTCACGGGGGTCAGCCAACATCGCAATGCGACCTTGCACATCTTTCTCTGGCTCTAAAATATCTTTCCACGTAGTCAACTCGCGCTTGATCTTGGAAGTGTCATAAGCATAGCCTGTGGTTCCCCAGAAAAACGGAATGACATTTTCGCCTTTGGGATCATAATTCAAGGTCCGCAATGCAGGGTCAACATTGGCGATATTCGGAATGTTCTCATAGTTCATCTTCTCAACCAATGCTTCTTTGATCATCTTGGCGGCCATGTAGTCACTGGGGACAATGATGTCGTAGCCCGGGTTGCCACCTGCCTTAAACTTGGCATACATCTCTTCGTTTTGCTCATAGGTATCGATCTTGACCTTGACACCGTATTCTTTCTCAAAGGCCTTAACAAGACTATCTTTGAAATAGTTAGACCACGAATAAATGTTTAGTTGCTTGGTCAACTTGGCTTTGTCTACCACCAATGGCTTGGGAGCCGATGGGGTGGCAGTAGCAGGCACTTCTGTCGGCTTCGGCACATCAGTTGGCTTGGGGGCATCCGTCGGCTTAGGCGCATCAGTTGGCTTGGGGGCAGCGGTTGGGGCTGGTGCTTGGGTCGGGGCTGCTGTCGCCTTTGGGGCTTCGGTTGGCTTGGGGGGCGGGGTCGCTGCTGGGGCACATGCCGCCAAAACCAGCGCGGTTGCGCAAATTGCGCTCAAATTGTGAATTAATTTCATATATTTTTCTCTTCTTCTCTGTTAATTTTTAGCTTTTGATCACAGTTGCTATTTTTGCAACCATAAGCACATTATAAATACGATTAAAGGCTTAAAAATTAGTGCCAAGCTCGTTGCAATGACTACGCCTCTTTCAATGTAGGGGACAGAGGCATAGCCATTGTGACAAAAAGTTTTTAACTCTATATATTTAGAAAATATCTATTTCTCATTGCGGCGCTGAATCAAAACCGACAATGAAACAATCAAAATTGAGATGAGCAACATCACGGTCGAAATTGCGTTGACCTCGGGCGAGGTAATCTTACGAATTTGCGACCAAATATAAATCGGCAAGGTATTCCAGCCTTGGCCGTTAACAAACAGCGAAATAATAAAGTCATCAATTGACAAGGTAAATGCCAATAATGCGCCGCTAATGATGCCTGGCAAAAGCAAGGGAAACGTAATGCGCCAAAAAGTTTGCCAATCATTGGCCCCAAGGTCAGCCGCCGCCTCTTCTACCCGCCGGTCAAAATCGGCCAAACGCGCCCGCACAGTTAAATAAACAAAGGGCATTGAAAACGCAATATGCGACACAACCAACGTCAACAACCCGCGTTCAATCCCTAATAAGGCAAAAAACATCAACAATGACACACCGGCCACCACTTCAGGGATGATCACAGGCATATACAACAGCCCATCCCACACCAATTTGCCCTTAAACTGATAACGCTCCATCGCCAAGGCCGTTAATGTGCCAATAACCGTCGCCCCAAATGTTGATAACGTAGCAATGATGAGTGAGTTGACCGCCGCCTCGATCAAGGCATCATTCGTCAGCATCTTTTCATACCATTGCAGGGTAAAACCACGCCACTCGATGCTATTGCGGGCATTGTTAAACGAGAATAAAATGAGAACCCCAATAGGCACGTATAAAAATGCAAATGTGGCGAAGGCAGTCAATGCAAGCGCAAATCGACCAAAACCGCGTTTACCTTTGCGCGGCAATGGGTGCGCTGGCTCATGCTCGCCAACCAGAATCATAGTAGATTTTTGGGCCGTGTTCATATTAGCACTTTGAATTATCGCATTAATCTCACTCTATAATTTACTCTATTTCCAACACTACAGCTTCTCAACATCACGTGACACACACCGGCAATCATCCAGAAATCACCCTCGCCCACCCCTATGATGCGCCCGACATTGCACCCTTTATGGCGCATGTTTTTGCCCACACTTACGGCAGCGCCATCCCCCAACCCACCCTCACCCAATACCTAAATGACACATTTCACCCGACCGAAGTTAAAAATCTGCTACAACAGCCCAACCGCTTTAGCCATTTGGCGCGGGTGAATGGGCATGTGGTCGGGGTTAACCAAATGTGCTATGGCGTATCGCCCCCCCAAAGCCAGACTGTGCCCCCGCACAATGCAATCGAGATCGAACGTTTTTACGTCTCGCCCAGCCATCACAGCAAAGGTTTGGCGGCACAGCTATTGGCTGCCGCAATAGCATTGGCACGCGCCAAAACCATCCCCCTGATTTGGTTATGCGTATGGGAACACAATCAACGCGCCATGGCATTTTACCGAAAACATGGTTTTTTAGTCACTGGTCACACTTCGGTTTGGGTCAATGACATTCACTTTCACGATTTTGTAATGTCTAAAAATCTCGAAATTTAGCCATTACAATTTACCCTCATATGATCGAAGATCCTGTTCTCCTAAATGATTGGCACCCTGTCGCCAGCCTTGAACAACTTGCCACTACCTCCGTTTTGCGAGTGCGTTTGCTGGGTGAAGACCTTGTCGTTTGGCGTGACCCGCAAACCGATCATATTCAGGTTTGGCAAGATCTATGTATTCATCGCGGGGCCAAGCTCTCACGCGGCAAAATTATTAATGGCTGTCTGCAATGCCCTTATCACGGTTGGACCTATAACAGCGATGGCGCATGTGTGCGTATACCAGCGCACCCCGAACAAACCCCGCCAACCAAAGCAAGGGTCAAAACTTATGCTGCCAAAGTGCGGTATGGGCTGGTTTGGGCTTGTCTTGGCACACCCGCCAACGATATTCCACCTTTCCCAGAATGGGATACGCCAGGGTTCGTCGGTGCAGTGTGCGGCCCATTTCCGCACATTAAGGCCAATGGGCCACGCCTCATCGAAAATTATCTCGATGCAGCTCATTTTCCATTTGTGCACGAAGGCATGTTGGGCGACCCCAACAAACCAGAATTAGGCGATTTTGAAGCCCGCATTACCCCTAACGGCGTAGAATCAGACCCGATCTTGGTTTATCAGCCCGACCCATTTGGCGGTTTGTCGGGCAAAGTGACCTATACCTATCATGCATTTCGCCCTCTTACGGCTCATTTCACCAAACATATGCCTATGCGAAGTGACGGTTTATCGCCACAAAATGGCATGATCCTGACCATCACTCCACATGATGAATTAGACAGCACGGGTTGGTTTATTGTGGCGACCAACACGCGCAAAGATGCACACGGGCTTGGGGTTGAATATTTGCCACGCATCGCCGCAATTTTTGAAGAAGACCGCGCCATTGTCGAAGAGCAACGCCCTGAATTGCTGCCGCTTGACCTACAGGCTGAATTGCATCTCAAATCAGACCGCGTTGCCATTGCTTATCGCACCTGGCTACGCCAGTTGGGGCTGAGTTTTGGGGTGGCGTGAAATCTCACATTTCGCTATCACTTCACCATCGATGATCTCGCCAGTCTCAACAAAACCAAATTTGGCATATAAATTGCGGGCAACATGGTTATCGGGGTGGTAACTAATATCAAAATAGCGCGTCGTGGCTGGCGCTTCGGCCAACATGTGCGCCAGCAACAAGTTAAAAGCGGCTTTACCATGCCCTTTGCCTTGCTGATCGGCATCGATCATAAAGCGAAAAATGTAGCCAGCCAGCTGTTGGGTTTGCTCCAAACCAAACATGGCAAAGCCAATCATCGGATCATCGGCATAAATAGCCAATGGCGTTAACCGCCAAACCGTGCCATCAACATCAACTTCGTCAAATTTTGATTGCGCGATTGAGTAAACATTCGACGCGATAAATTCTTGCTGCGCAGGCGCAACCTTTAGCTTAATGGCCTGTCGCCAATTAACGGGGGTGATGGGTTGGAGATGAATCATCTTAAATTTGCTTCTTCACGTGAAAAACGCCTACCCGGTCGTACATGCGTCAGTTTTTTCATCAATATTTGATACTGATTTCCGATCTCGGGCCGCGCCACATAATCTTCAAGCCATATTTGAAATAGCTTATTCAGTGTCGTCCCCTCCTCAAAAGCCAGTCGCTGCGCTTGTTCAATGACATCTACCTCAGCAGATAATGTGATATTCTTGATCATATAATTTTATTATGACACACCCACTTATCGACCAATTGCGCTTTACGCGCAGCGAGTTTAAACGCGGGTTAATCGGCATTACCGATGCCGAAGCCCAACAACGGTTTATGCCAATGAATTGCTTGAGCTGGAATATTGGGCATTTAGCATGGCAAGAACAACGCTATTGGCTGATGCTGGCCCAAAACAAGACATTGTTGCCTTGGGTCAATGAGCAATTTGCCAATGGCGCACCCGCCAGCGCCCCGGCGCTCGATGCGGTTTTGGCCGCCTATGATGAAATTACAGCCACCTCCGATGCGTGGCTCGACACCGTGACCACCGAGATGCTCAATTCACCTGTGATTGTAAAAGGCAGACCCAGTAGCAAAATTTGGGGGTCAATGCTCTTGCGTATGATCTATCATTATTGGTATCACAACGGCGAAAATCAAGCCATTCGGCAAATGTTGGGCCATCGCGATTTAGGGCAATTTGTTGGCAATATTGATGACGAAGCCCCTTATCGCCCTTAACGTTTTAGATTAATTGTGATTGTTTTTGTATTGACATTGAGCGATTTCTAGCGTATGCTTAGGGTGCATGGAAACGCCTGTTACCCTCTCTAACCTTGAACGTCAAGAGCTGATTACACAATTTATCGAAAAGAATCAACGTGTAACCATTGATCAACTGCGTGCCCAATTTTTAATCAGCCCGGCAACAGCTCGCCGCGATCTTAAAATTTTGGCTGAGCAGGGCAAAATTCAACGTTTTCATGGTGGCGCAATGGCAAACCAACATGAACCACCCGATTTTCCGACCCTACAACGTGCCTCTGAGCAAGCCGAGGCAAAAAAATGCATCGGCAAAGCCGCAGCAGCTTTAATTGATGAAGGCGATGTTATTTTTCTGGGCAGCGGCACAACCACGCTCGAAGTCGCCCGACATCTCGTTGACCATAAAAACTTAACGGTGATCACCAATTCACTTTTGGTGATAAATACGCTCATAGACGCTCAAGGTATAACCCTCATTGCACTGGGTGGCGTATTGCGACGCGGCGAATTATCATTTATGGGGCATTTGGCCGAACTGACGCTGTCTGAAGTGCGTCCAGCGAAAGTCATCATGGGGGTATTTGCCATCGATATTAACGGTGGCATTACCAATAAATATTTGCCCGAAACATCCACCGGGCGCGCCATTATTAAAGCAGGTCGTGAGTTAATTGTGGTTGCCGATCATACAAAATTTGGGCAAATATCAGCAGGCTTGCTCGCATCCATTAATGTTGTCAATACGATTGTCACAGATAGCTTACTCAACCCAGAAATTGAAAAACAATTATTGGCATTAGATAAAAAAGTAATCAAAGTGTAAATACAATCACATGTTGTCAAATTTACACGAAGCTAGCAAACAAAAAATGGCATTAAACCCAAAACACTCACTATTTTGTGATTGTTTGTGATTGATACTTGACAAACATGAATAAATCTATACAATTGGGTTAAGTATTGCTGAGTAGATTTATTAATCGGGTAAACTATTCGCATTGAAAATGCAATTTCACACAATTGTATATTTAATTTAGCAATGACGTTTTATTATTAAAAGGAGAACTGTGTCACAAAATTTAACTCGCCGTCGTTTTATTAGCTTGGCCTCAGTCGTAGGCAGCAGCGCTGCTTTGGCTGCTTGTGCGCCCGCAGCTACACCCACTGCCGCCCCCAAGCCAACCGAGGCCCCCAAGCCTGCAGCCACCACCGCTCCACCACCAACAGCCGCACCTGCGCCGACCACCGCGCCTGCGCCAACGGCTGTCCCCAAGCCAACTGATGCCCCCAAGCTGGCGTTGCCCTTCCCAGTAGATGATGCTGCGCGCAACCCATATAAGCTGGGTGCCGCCGAAGTGGACGGACAATTCTTCGCCGGTGGCTTTGGCGATGACTACATTAAGTATGCCGCCAAGTTGATGGAAGATGTGCACGGCGCTAACGGGGTCAAGGTCAA
This sequence comes from Chloroflexota bacterium, assembly GCA_018969115.1. GTDB lineage: Bacteria > Chloroflexota > Anaerolineae > J036 > Brachytrichaceae > AQU-03. The sequence continues at coordinate 14,120 of JAGWYZ010000066.1, forward strand.
AGTAACCTCGTTGCAAAAAGTGCAAGAAACCTTGCGCCCACGCTTTGTCGGTGGCAACCCACCCGATGTCATTGATAACAGCGGCGCTGGTATGTTCCCATGGGCCGACTTGGTCAACGAAGGCCAATGTCTCGATTTGGCCGAATTGATGAATTCACCCGCACTCGACACCCCGGGCAAAATGTTCAAAGACACCTTGTTCCCCGGTTCGCAAAATGGCGGCGTGTATGACGGCAAGCAAATGTTTGTCAATATTGCCTATACCGTTTCTGGCATTTGGAATTCAGCATCGGCCTTCGAAAAGGCCGGTTACAAATATCCAAAGACCTGGAAGGAAATGTTGGACTTCTGCGAAGCCATCAAGAAAGAAGGCAAGATGTCACCTTGGACCTACCAAGGCAAATACCCCTATTACATTTGGGGCATTGTGTGGAACCAATTGGTGAGCAAGGCCGCTGGTGACAACGCCCTCAAGGCGATTGACAATCTAGAGCCAAATGCGTGGAAGAACGCCGATGTGTTGCGCGCCACCCAAGACCTGTATGCATTGTGGGACAAGGGCTACATCATGCCCGGCACCGCTGGTCTCACCCACCGCGAATCACAAGCCGCATTCTTGCAAGGCAAAGCCGCATTCTTGCCCTGTGGCACATGGCTTGAGAACGAAGAAAAGACGGTCGCCCCAGCCGGTTTCGATATGGTGGTCAACCCAGTTCCGGGCTACACCGATGGCAAAGGCGTGCAAGAAGCCCTCAAGGCCGACGGCGGTGAAGGTTTCTTTGTGCCAGCCAAGGCCAAGAACCCCAAGCATGGCATGGAATATCTGCGCACTATTTTGTCACGCTCATCGGCCAAGTGGTTTGCTGAGAATGTCAACTCATTGATGCCAGTAGCAAACGCCACCGAGGGCGCCAAGATTTCATCGGGCACCAAGTCGGCCATTGCTGCTGTTGCCAATTCAAAGGGAGCCAATGTGGTGTTCCAAGCTGCTGACTGGTATTCAGCCATCAACAAAGGCATTGAACAACGCATGGGTGAATTGATGACCGGCAAGATCAAGCCCGAAGGCTTCTTGGATGAAATGCAAAAAGTAGCCGATAAGGTTGCCAAAGACCCAGAAGTCAAGAAATTCAAGCGCTAGACTAAACCCTAGTCAAATTTCTGATACGTTATGCAACGTGAGACGAGGCGGGTTTTGTCCGCCTCGTCTTTTTTAATCTATTTTTGCCATGAAACAGGGAAAGAACACCTTTATCCTCTCATTTTTAGTCGCACCTGTGCTGCTTTATCTCGTATTTGTGATCGTCCCTTATCTTGGGTCAATGATATTTGCATTTACACGCTGGAAAGGGCTTTCAGCCAATATTCGCTTTAACGGCATCAATAACTTCATCAAATTGTGGGATGACGAAAATTTTTGGAATGCCTTAAGCCACAACGCTATTGCTGTCGTGCTTTTGCCTATTGTTACTATCAGCATTGCACTGGTGTTTGCATTTTGGTTTACCCAAGGGGTGCGCGGTTCACGCTTCTTTCGCATCGCGTTCTTCTTCCCACAAGTGATGTCTGTTGTGATCATTGCCGTGTTGTGGAGCTTTATTTATAATCCTCAATTTGGTGTTTTAAATGGCATTATTAAGCTTTTAGGCATTAAGGCATGGGAATCATTCCCTTGGCTTGGCGATTCAGCTACTATTTTTTGGTGCATTTTGGTCGTTGTCGTGTGGCAATCGATTGGTTTTTACATGGTGTTATTCATTGCTGGCATGATGGGAATTCCGACTGAATATTATGAAGCCGCCAAACTGGACGGGGCTTCGTTGCCAGTGGTTTTCTTCCAAGTCACCATCCCGCTCTTGTGGGAGACTGTGCGCACCGGCCTCGTCTTTATCGCCATTGCAGCAATGGATTTGTATGCGATGGTCATGGTCATCACCTCTGGGCGCATTGCCGCCACCAGCCGCGCCGCCGATGTGTTATCGACCTATATTTACGAAACAGCGTTTGAAAATGGTGATTTTAGCTATGGCATCGCTATGGCGGTCGTGATGATGTTTATCATCCTTGGGCTTTCATTTTTTACCCTAACCAGCACCCGCAAAGAAGTGCTCGAATATTAACTTTTTTGCCTTAATCAAACATTATGAGCCAACCAACCATGTTCAGCAAAGGCTTTTCCTTTGCAAAAGTTATCATTTACATCGTTTTGCTCTTTTGGTCTGTCACTGTGGTAATGCCAATGTTGTGGGCGCTCATGAGTTCGCTAAAAAGCGACCAAGAGATCTTCTTCAGCCCGTGGGGCTTGCCTGCACAATTATTATGGGACAACTTTAGCCGTGCGTGGGTTAAAGCACAGTTGGGGCAATTCATGTTTAACACCTTCGCCGTCATGTTACCGTCTCTATTTTTAACCCTGTTGTTATCGGCAATGGTGGCTTATGTGCTGGCACGCTACAGTTTTCGTGGCAAGTCGGTTATTTTCTACCTGTTTTTGTCTGGCATGATGTTCCCGATGTTTCTGGCATTGGTGCCACTTTATTTTGTCACCGATTATTTAGGGTTGCGCAACACCTATTTTGGTCTCAGCTTGGTTTATGTGGCCTTTTCGTTGCCCTTTACCATCTTCTTCTTGGTTGGTTTTTTCAAAACCTTGCCCAAAGAATTGAGCGAAGCCGCCACCATCGATGGCGCCAGCCATTTCCAAATTTTCTTTGATGTCATGTTGCCACTCGCCAAACCCGGCCTCATCTCGGCAGGCATTTTTAACTTTTTGGGTCAATGGAATCAATTTATCTTGCCAACGGTGCTGATGACGAATGAAGGCTTGCCTGAAGGACAATCACGTTATTTGCTTTCGCAAGGCCTTTATTTCTTACAAGCAAAACAAGGCTACGAGAGTGATCTAAGCGGTATGTTCGCTGCTGTCGTCATCGTCACCATCCCAGCGTTACTCATCTACATCATTTTCCAAGATCGCATCGAAGCTGGTCTCACCGTCGGCGCGGTTAAGGGCTAAGCCCGAGTTACACGGAATGTCTAATCTACAAAATACGGCAAACAAAACCAGCTTATTAAAATGTGCCCAACTGGTGCTTCCTAATCGAATTGAACGTGACATGTGTCTATTGCTACACAATGGCAAAATTGTCGAGATCGCAGCCCACATCGATCCGCCCCAAGGCACAAATATCATCGATGCCACCCACGACATCGTCATGCCCGGTTTTGTTGATACCCATGTACATGGCGGCAATGGGGCAGACACAATGGATGCCACGCCTGCAGCGTTTGCCACCCTGAGCACGTTTTTTGCCGCGCATGGGGTCACAGGTTGGCTGGCTACAACCGTCACGGCCAACCAAAACGATATTGACACGGTGCTCAATGTTGCGCAAAAAGTTCAAACTGACGGCAGCCTAAACGGGGCAAAATTGCTTGGGGTACATCTCGAAGGCCCCTACATTAATACAAAATGGCGCGGTGCCCAAGATGCAACCTTTGTGCGCCCCGCAAACCCAGCCGAATATGAAAATTGGTTTGCCCGCGGCATTGTTAAATTGATAACAATGGCCCCCGAAGCTGCCCCTGAAAACCTAACGCTGCTCGATTATGCCCTAACCCATGGCGCAGCCGTTGCGCTTGGGCACACCGACTGCACCTATGACCAAGCCCTCACATTTTTTGCGCGTGGGGCAAATCAAAGCACCCATACCTTCAATGCCATGCGCGGGCTACATCATCGTGAGCCGGGGCTGGTGGGCGCAGTGATGGATACGCCCGTGTATGCCCAATTGATCGCCGATGGCATCCATGTGCATCCAGCAGCGATGCGGGCGCTGTATCAATGCAAAGGCGCGACCAAGCTCGCCGTTATCAGCGATGCCATTCGTGCCACTGGTTTGGGCGATGGTGAATATCGCATGGTTGATCAAACCGTCATCGTTAAAGATCAAGTAGCGCGTATGCCCAACGGAGCCTTGGCTGGTTCACTGCTAACAATGGATATAGCGCTGCGCAATATTATTCACACCACCGGCTGCACTTTGCCCGAAGCAGGGTTAATGTGTTCGCATACCCCTGCGGCATCTATCGGTATGGGGCATTGCAAAGGCAAAATCGAGCTTGGCTATGATGCCGATTTGGTTATTCTTGATGACAGATTATGTGTCAAGCACACTTTCACCCAAGGTACCATCTTTTCTATAAAACAAGAAAACTTAGATTTTGATGGTTTTCAACAATGGCATCAACAGCAAAAGCAAATTGACCTTGATCTTGATAAAGCACGATCTTCAAGACTTAACGACATCTTAAAGTAAAACAGCAACTATAACCATGTCATCCCCCACCCCCGACACCCGCGGACACCTCATGCGTGCCGAAATTTTTGAACAACCTAAAGTGCTGACACAACTACATGCCTCGGCTCAGCCTGTCATTGCAGATGTAGCGGCGCATGTGCAACGCCAACCTTGCAGCTATGCGGTATTGGCAGCGCGTGGCAGCAGTGATAATGCCTCGGTTTACGGCAAATATCTGCTCGAAAGTATGGCTGGCTTGCCTGTTGCCTTAGCCGCACCATCGCTTTATACTTTATATAAAACACCACCCCGCCTATCGCAAGCTTTGGTGGTGGGGGTGTCACAAAGTGGGCATTCGCTCGATATCGTCAAAGTGGTTGAGACCGCCCGCACCCAAGGCGCAATCACACTTGGCGTTACCAATACGCCCGATTCACCCTTAACCCAAGCGGCTGAGCATAATGTATTGCTCAATGCCGGGCTAGAAAAAGCACTAGCGGCTACGAAAACCGTGACAGGCCAATGCATGACTTATGCCATGTTGACCAATGCCTTGGCATCCGCCAATAAAACCTCGGCGGTTCTAAAGACCGCTGAGATCGCCGATGAAGCCAGCAGCGCATTGGCACTTGAGGCTAGCCTCGCCCAATATGCGCGTGAATGGCGCTTTGCTGAGCGGGCGGCGGTGATTGGGCGCGGCTATTGTTATAGCGCCGCCCAAGAGATGGCGCTTAAGCTCAAAGAGACCACTTTTATTACCGCCGAGGCTTATTCGGCAGCAGATTTTATGCACGGGCCATTGGCGCTGGTGCAGCCCGGCTATGCCATGATCGTGTTGCTCAATCACGATGCTACACTCGAGACCACAGTCAAATTATTACGCAAAGCCCACGAACGCGGCGCACAGCCGCTGGTTATCGCCACCCGTGAGGCCAGCCAAGCTGCCGAAGCACATTGTGTCATTGATGCCAGTGCTCTCACCAGTAATATCGCCTTCATCATTGTAGGGCAACTATTTGCACTACATTTGTCTTTGCTCAAAGGCTATAACCCCGATGTCTCTCGCGGCGTAAGCAAAGTGACGGTGACGCAATAGGTTAGGAGCTGTGAGCTATGAGCCTTGAGCCTTGACATACGAGTCACGAGTCATAAGTCATGTAGCATGAGCCGAAAGCTCAAGGCTCATGGCTCACAGCCCACGGCTCAAAGCTCACGGCTACTTCACAACTTCTGGTAACATCACTGTCCTATGCAAATTGCAGTTGATGGACCTGCCGCGTCAGGTAAAAGCTCGGTGGCGGCTGAAGTCGCTAGAAAATTAGGCTATTTATATTTTGATACTGGCATCATGTATCGGGCGGCCACCTTAGCCGCCATTCAATCTGGCATTGATTTGGCAGATGAAGT
>JAGWYZ010000339.1 GCA_018969115.1 Chloroflexota bacterium
CGAAATAGTTTTATTTAAGGGTGAGAGGTTTCTTTCACGCTTGCTTTTGCTTGCCTTGGCTTCGAAGTGGGCTTTATTTGCCACTCACTGGGGTCGTTTTGTTAAATTTTTTTTAGCCTAAACTACTGAGGGCAGATAATTGTGGATATAAGCCGTGAGCCTTACTCATTCACTTAATACTACCCTTATGACCCAATCCAATAGCACTCAACGCGTCGAGCAAGCACTAGAACGCGCTGTCGAAGTCGCCGACCTTAATTTATTTGCATATCTTGATGCTGAAAATGCATTGGTGCAAGCAGCACAATTAGACCGCGAAACCGCGCAAGGGCAATGGCGTGGGCCATTACATGGCTTGCCGGTGACGATTAAAGATTTATTTAATGTGCTAGGTATGCCAACGCGAGCTGGCGCAAAAGCCAAAATGCCACCCCTGCAACCCACCGAAGCCACTGCTGTAGCACGGTTGCGTGCCGCTGGGGCAGTCATTTTGGGCAAAACCAATATGGTTGAAATTGCGTTGGGGATAACGGGTGAAAACCCTTGGACGGGTGATGTGAAAAACCCGCTCGACCCTACGCGTCAAACTGGCGGCTCGTCGTCGGGGTCGGCGGCGGCGGTGGCTGCTGGAATTGGCACGCTGTCACTAGGTACTGACACGGCTGGTTCAATTCGCATTCCATCGGCTTTATGTGGAGTGGTTGGCTTTAAGCCAACGTTTGGGGTGGTGCCGTTAGATGGGGCATTGCCGTTGTGTTGGAGTTGCGACCACGCTGGCCCCATCACCCGCACCGTAAATGAGGCCGCCATGATGTTTGAGGTGTTGGCGAAACAACCCCCCAAACTGACCAAGCTGAATGGGACCAAACTGCGTTTTGGCGTGCCTTATCATTATTTAGAAGGGGCGCTGAGTGACGAGGTGCGGCAGGTATGGGAACAATTTTTGCAGACACTAAGCGCTGGCAGGGCAACGTTGGTAGCGATGGATATGGATGATATTTTTAAACGCACCATCGATGTCTTCGTACCGCTGCGAGCCGAGTCATCCATCACCCACCGCCATGCACTCGCGAGTGAGCCTGTGCATTTTTCACCCTTTGTGCACAGCGAATTAGAACGTGGTATGAGAGTAACGGCAGTTGATTATTTGGATGCACTGGCCTTGCAAAAACAATTGCGCAGCGAAGCCGATTTGGCATTGCGCAATGTAGATGCGCTCATATTGCCAGCCACACCGACTATTGCCCAACCCCGCGGCAGCACCGAGATCACGCTTGAATCGGGGCGCACAACCTTACGCGCTGGGTTTATGCATTTGGCGCGACCCTTTAGTTTGTTGGGCTTGCCTACCCTATCTATACCTTTCGCAAAAATTGGCGCGTTGCCAGTCGGTTTGCAAATTGTTACGCCCACTGGTACAGATTGGCACACCTTATCTATTGGGCAAAGGCTGGAGGAAATTTAAAATTTAGAATGGCAAATTGAAAATTACTTTTTTAAATTCTAGATTTGTGCAGCCACGCGCAACGCGCCCATCGTGACACCAGCGGTGCTTTGGCCGGGGAAGATGCTATCGCCAACCAGCCACGCATTGAGAAAACCAGTATGTGGGCCACGGGCGCGAAAGATGCTGGTGAAGGGAAAGCCACCAACCCCGCCGCGATGACGGCGGGTATAAAACTTGAAGGTGACAGGTGTGCCCGGTAATTGCAGCCGAATCCGTTGGCGCAAACCCGGCAGCGCCCGCTCAGCCAAATTGAGCATTTGCTCGCTGTATTGGACGACTCGTGCCTCATATTCGGCTTGACCGCCCGGCTTGTTGCGCAATGCCCACCAATTAGCGCTGCGAGTATGGGTGCTGATGGTGAGAGCGCGATGTCCTGACGGGGCACGGGTGGTGTCATTGGGCATCGAGAATGACATAAAAATCGAGTTGCCTTCACCCAATGCTTTGCCATATTCGCCAATCACTTGATGATGCTCAACAGGTAACGATAGCAAATGTTGGTTCGGCGCTTGGTCGGCAATACCCAAATATAAGGTAAACGCACCCCATTCATCGGGTCGGGTGTGGGTTTCACGTATCAGGTTGGCTGGGGCCGCGTCGCCCAATAATCGCGCCAAATCCCACGGGGTGAGGTTGGCAATGCAATAATCACATTCAAAGCGTGCACCTTTATTGGTATGCACCGCCACAATTCGCCCATTTTGGGTCTCAAAACGGGTGGCCTCGTGGCGATAGTGAATTTGCCCGCCAAATTTTTTGAGTGCCTCAACCAATTGAACAGCAATAGTGCCAATGCCGCCTTCGACATGATTAACCCCTTTGCGCGGCAAATCGTAGGCGGCGGCCCCAAATAAAGCACTGGCATTGTCGGCGGTGGTTTGGGCGCTAATGAGCAATTGGGCGTTTAAAAATGTCAGCGCGGCCTGATCATGCAAACCGCTACGCCGCGCCCATGCCCCGGCCGTTTCAAATAAATGGGGCAATGTCTTAAGCGTCGATGGTCGCAGCGCCCGCGTCGTTTGTAGTAAATCACCGATATTGGCAGGCGGCCACGCCGGTTGACGCGCTGCGAATGCCCAAACGGCATCGCTCATGGTTTCCATATTACGAAAAAAAGCCAAGGCTGATGCTTGGTTTGGAAATGCGCGGGCAATTTCATCATGCCATGCGTCTTGCTGACCATAACGGGTCACGATACGGTCGGGCAAATGCACTTGCCACGCTGGTTCAGCGGGGTGGGTTTTCCATTCGATGCCCAAGGCCTTGCCAACCACATCGTGTGGCCCGCCATCATGAAACCCGCCAGCCAACGTTGCGCCAGCATCAAAACGGTATTTTTGATGATAAAACGTGCCAGCGCACCCACCCGGGTAAATATGAGCCTCAAGCACGGTCACATCATGGCCTTTTTTTGCCAATAATGCTGCCGCCGTTGCACCACCCACACCCGCACCCACCACCACTATTTTTGCCATTGAGTCGATTGTATAGAGTTTGTATAAGGATAGAATAAGTTGAGGATTAAACAGTAGTTTAGTCTAAAAGTAGGGATGTTGTTCAAATCTGTAGTAAAACAGAGGGTATGAAAAAAAAGAAGAACAACATCCCCCCGCAGTATACAAAACAGTCGAAGCAATCATAGCAACGCTAGCAAGCATCAACAAAGGAACAGATCTGGGCTTGGCCCGGACGATGTGGACAGTGATGAGCGGGGCGCTGCTGA
>JAGWYZ010000340.1 GCA_018969115.1 Chloroflexota bacterium
TCAAGCCGTGAGCCATGAGCCATGAGCTAGCTCACGGCCCAAGGCTCATGCTCAAAGCGAAAAAATCATGTCAGAAAAATTAGCCATTATCGGCAGCGGCCCCGCGGGGTTGACTGCCGCCCTTTATGCCGCACGCGCCTTTTTAGAGCCGCTCGTCTTCGTCGGCCCAGCTTTCGGCGGCCAAATTGCCACCACCACCGAAGTCGAAAACTTTCCGGCTTTCCCCGATGGGCTGCAAGGCCCCGAGTTGACCCAACGCATGCGTGAGCAAGCCGAAAAATTCGGTGCACGTATGGTCGAAGAAATCATCGAACGGGTTGATTTTAGCCAGCGCCCGTATAAGCTGTATTCGGCAGAAAATGAATATAAGGTCGATTCTGTCATCATCGCCACTGGCGCAACCCCACGCCCACTGGGCGTGCCCGGTGAATTAGACTATATCGGGCGCGGCGTAAGCTATTGCGCCACCTGCGATGGCTTTTTCTTTCGCGGCAAAGAGATTTTGGTGGTTGGCGGGGGCGACAGTGCCTTTCAAGAGGCCTTATTCCTCACCAAATTCGGCAAGCGCGTGCGCATCGTGCATCGGCGCGATAGCTTCCGCGCTGGGGCCACACTGCAAAAATATGTGGCCGAAAACCCCAAGATCGAAGTCATCACCAACACCGTCATCGAGTCGATCAATGGCACAGCCCCAGCAATAGAGGGTGGCAAGGTAAATGAGGTGATCTTCAAAAACCTCAAGACTGGCGAAGTTGCACCCAGCGCTGCCGAAGGTATTTTCATCTTCGTTGGGCACGAACCCAATTCACAGTTGTTCAAAGGACATCTTGAAATGTCTGATGAAGGTTATTTGGTTGTTGATAAACACCTACAAACCAGCGTACCTGGGGTATTTGCAGCGGGTGAAATTCATGATAATTGGTTTAAGCAGGCCATTACCTCGGCGGGGTATGGGTGTATGGCGGCCATGTCGGCTGAGAAGTTCTTATCTCAGAGATGACGGGTTAAGTGAAGTGCCAACTTTTGAACAGCCTTAATGAAATCTTAGCGAAAATTGGCGAATTTCCAACAAGAGGGGCTTTTTGTGTTTTTGGGGTATCATCTCAATAATTCGGGGGAAACCCCAAAGATGTAATGCCATACAGCGCGTTTGGCAAAAAATAGGTTTATTTTCCCTGATTTTTTGAGATGATACGCAATATCCCAGTCAAAATCATGAACCAGATTAAATGAAATCCCTCACAATTGAATATTGCGTTGCCACTCTGTGACACACTCGGGGTAAACAGCAATAAATCCCTTAATCCGTGATTTCATCAAAATGAAGTCAGGTAAAGTAACGTGCTGCATTGCCTAAGGTATCAACCCTTTTGGCCTCAAAATCAAGCGTTCGGCGTTCTCATACGCAATCAGCTCACGCTCGGCATCGGTAATATTAGCAGCATTCAGTAAGGCAGGGAAAGCCATCGGCTCATACAGCGGGGAATCGGTGCCAAACAAAATGCGATCAGCCCCAATGGCACGCACCATTTGGGCAATAATGCCAGTGCGAATGGCACGCGCCGTGCCCATATCGGTATATAAATTACCCGTTTTGCAATCTTGCAAAGCATCGATTGCCTCATGCGTTTGCCCACCACCCCCAGCCCCAAAATGCGCCGCAATAATTGTTAATGCTGGAAAAGCCTCGGCCAGTCGCTTCATACGGGCCGGTGATGCATACGATTCGTTTTCGCCATGCGAAAGCACTGGCAACCGTAATGGCTCAACCCGCTCTAGCAATCGAAATGCGGCCTTAATATCGGCCGGGTAGCGATGCATTACGGGATGAATTTTGATACCTACGACCTTGGGGTGATCTTTATATCGATCAAGCAAGGCAAAAGAATCACGTTCACGCAACGGATTAAGCACTAACCACACCAACAGATGATCCAATTGCTCAGCCTGTTGAATCGTCCATTCATTGCCATACACCAATTCACCCGCCAGCGCCGCCGATGACGTTACGATTGTCCGCTCAATACCGGCACGTTGCTGTAACGCCACAAATTCTTGAGGCGAAAATGTCCAAATATCTTCGTGCCAAGGGCCAAGATGGGCATGGGTATCGATATATCGCATAAGCTATGCCGATTTCACCATACTTTCCCCTGCCTACAGCAGGGGAAGGTATGGTGAAATCGGCGAAAACTTGTTTACAATTGTTAATGTGACATTGCCAAATTATTACGCCACGGTGTTGTCTAACACCCCCAAACCCTCAATCTCACAGCGCACAACGTCGCCCGATTTGAGATAGGTGTTGGTGGTGGCCCCCACCCCACTGGGGGTGCCGGTGGCAATGATGTCACCGGGCTGCAAGGTCATCAAACGCGAGGCGAAAGCAATTGTCTCTGCGACGTTAAAAATCATCTTCGAAGTATCCGAGTTTTGCTTCAATTCGTTATTCACCCAAAGCTTCATCCACAAATTATCGCCATTGGGCACTTCGTCGGCAGTGACCAAATAAGGCCCCATCGGCCCAGAATTGTCTTGCCACTTGCCATTCAGCCAGTCAAACCAGCCATCGCCATCCCGTTTGTCGCGGCCTTCGGCAATGGTCAACTTGCGCGACGAGATGTCGTTATACACGGCATACCCCGCCACATGGTTTAACGCATCTGCCACCGCAATGCCGCTGCCCGTCTTGCCGATAATGATGGCTAACTCAAGCTCATAATCGACCCAGTGCGACACTTCTGGCAACAAAATCGGGTCGCCATCGCCGCATAGGGTGGTAATTGGCTTAATAAACACACGCGGCGTAATGCGTGTCTTGTCAACAGCTTTGCCGCCGCCCTCTTTGATATGCTCTTGATAGTTACCCGCCAAGCACAAGATCTTATGTGGGTTTGTGATTGGGGAATATAGCTTAACAATGCCCTCTGGGAAAAAGAGTAAGCCTTGGGCCACCGCTTGCGCCAATACGTCTTTGGCAGCTGCAAGCCCAGCCTCGCCAGCTTCGAGCAAACTACGAACATCACTTGGCAGTGACACCCCAAGCGCTTTGGCGCAATTCGCCAAATCATACACATTGCCATCTTGAACTGCCCCCATCGTCGGGGTCGGATTGGTCGGAGTTGAAAAAGTAACTAGTTTCATAATTTAATAGAATCACTGATCTTATTTTTTTGATATAGCCATAAAAATGTAGACCGCTGATTAATTTATGTATCTTCTCAA
>JAGWYZ010000067.1 GCA_018969115.1 Chloroflexota bacterium
GGGGCTAGGGGGGGGCCGAACAGCCTCAATTTCGCTGGTTAAAAAATAATACATGCCACCCAACACCAACCCCAAAACGGCATACATCATTAATGGCACACGATAGCTATCCACCACCGACACGCCACTCTGTTGCAACCATTGCGCCAGCCAACCCGAAATGAGTGAGCCTAAGGCCGAAGCAAACGAGCCAAATAATTGATAACGCGCAAACAAAGCAGTGCGTTGCGCACTGGGCACCAATTGCGACAAGGCCGCTTGCTCCACCGACATAAATGGCCCATATTCGCCATTGCTCAGGCTAATGATGCCAAGGGTGGCCGTAATGACCAGCACGATAAAATTTTGCGTCAGCAAAAACGCCAACCCCGCCGCAAACATCAACCACGTACCCGCAATCAACATGCGTTTGCGGCCAATTTGGTCGGCGCGCGTGGTGATGAAGAGCGATACCACCGCATCGCCGACCAAGGTCAAGGTAATCAGTAGACCAATTTGTGCCGTATCTAGCCCAATGGCGGTTAAATACAGCGCAAATACCACCGCCAATAGGCCATAGGCAAACATGCGCACAGCGCGGGTTGCAAGAATAAGATTGATCATTAAATTTAAAATTGAGAATGGAAAATTTAAAATGGGAAAGCACACAGTAAATGTAAGGTTAGCACGGGGATTAAAATCCTGCGCTGGGCACACAGAGACTGTTTTCGCGGTCTAAATCATTAGCCTGCAAAGGTAGACTTCGTATTCCCAGCGCGCCATTTCTAATGGCTGCGATCTATGCGCGATGTTTAATTTGTTTGTCTATTAAGCCTCAATTCTCAATTTTAAATTTTTCAATTTCAACTTCGCAAAATGCGAGCATCGCCCACCCGCTTAGTCACACCGATTTCGTCAAGATGCTCGAGCAAGGCGAGGGCGTATTTGCGGCTGGTGTTGAACATGTCGCGCACTTGGGCGGCGGTAATTTGTCCATCGCGTTGAATAACCTCACGCACACGCGCGGCCGCCGCCTGATAAGTTTCGGGCAAAAACACCACATCGGGGCCAACAGCTATCAGCTTTTGCTGCCGTAACAACACCTCAAACACATCATCGCCAAGCATGGCGCGGCAATCTTTAATGAGGGGGGTGTTCCACGGCTGCGCTCGTATTTGTCGCATGAGGGCATCAACGGCCTTTTGTTGCACCCCATTAAATTGCACCACATGTGCCGCCAAACGCACCGTTTCGCCGCCATCGACAAGTTGCGCGTATAGAGTAGCGGGTTGAGGGTCTTGCAGACTCTGAACGCTCAACTTTATCCGCTCAACTCGCAAAAGCGCCCCAAACACTTTGGGCGATAGGCCGAGACGGCTGCGCAACGTGTCACGGGGCATCCCCTCGGCCAGTAGGTTGGCCTTGTGAAATGAACCTAAAATTGTGGCGGCTTGGGTGTAGCTGATCTGCCATGCCTCAATCAAGCCGACCACGCCTTCACATAGCAAAATCTTGCCGTTTTGACTCAACTCGGCTAGCCCGATGGCAACTTCATCGTCCGACATTTGGGCGGCAGCAGCGAGGTCGGTCTCGACATACAAACCTTTGCCGCGCAAGGTGGCCTCGATACGCTCGGCGGGTGTGCCTTTTAAGGTCGCGTCGAGGCGGGTTAATACCTCATCACCCACCCGCCCCGCCCGGCGGCGATAACGTAATGTGGGGCTTGGGTCGATGACAGTGCCGCCGCCGATGGTAATAGAGGGCGATGGCAGCCGCAAAATAAAACGGTCGCCACGCCCCACCGCCACCGGCTCGGCCAATTCTAACTGCGCGAAATTTTCTTGCTGTTTATCGGCAGTGATCTCGCTGCCTTCCAATACTTTCACTGTCGCCAAGGTTTCGGCGGCGCCACAAAAAAATTTCACCTCGGTGTTGTGGCGAAGCACAAAAGAAGCTGGATGCGGAATAAAGGCCGAGGGGTGCAAACGGGCCAATTCAATTTGCACATCGATGCGGCTGCTGGCGCTGAGTGTGCCGGGTTTAATCAGCGTGTCGCCACGTTTCACATCATCGAGCGAGATACCGGTCAAATTGACGGCAACACGGCTGCCGGGTTGGGCTTGCTCCATTTTTTTGCCGTGTGTTTGCAGCCCGCGCACCCGCGCCAGCGTGCCTTTGGGCATAATCGCTACTTCATCGCCAATGGCTAACCCGCCCTCGACCAATGTGCCCGTCACCACCGTGCCAAACCCCGCAATGGTAAACACCCGGTCAATTGGCAAACGCGGCTTGCCAAGATCGGTGGGCAAGGGCAAATCGCGCAGCAATTTGTTTAATTCAACCAGCAACTCTTTTAGCCCTTTGCCTTGCCGGGCACTTACGGGCATGATAGGCGCATTGGCCAAAGGGGTCGGGGCTAATAAAGCGCGTATATCGTCGATCACCAACGGCAGCCATTCGGGGTCGGGCACGAGGTCAGTTTTGGTCAAGGCCACGATACCGCGTTTCACCTTGAGTAAATCCAAAATCGCCAAATGCTCGCGGGTTTGCGGCATCGGGCCTTCATCGGCGGCAATAATCAGCAACGCCGCATCAATGCCCCCCACCCCCGCCAGCATATTTTCGATAAAGTCGATATGGCCCGGCACATCGATAATGCCAACCACGTCTTTGGCCTGTGTCGGCAACGTCAGGTAAGCGAAACCGAGGTCAATTGTCATTTCACGTTTTTGCTCCTCGATCAGCCGATCGGGGTTGATGCCGGTGAGGGCCTTGACCAAGGTGCTTTTGCCATGATCGACGTGTCCGGCGGTGGCGATAGTGTAATGACGCATGTTTATTTTAGATTTTGAATTTTAGATTTTGGATTTGCGATTGAACAAAACGCCAATCACAAATCCAAAATCGTAGATCAAAGCTCAAGTTCATCCAATATTAAAACGCAAACTTCAGATACTTTTTTCAAACGCAGGTCATTGGTTAAAAAAATATCACAACCAAAGTTGATCGATACAGCTAATTGCATCGCATCTGCCAACCCTAACTTATAGTTCGCCCGCAATATCGATGCCCTTTCTGCTACCTCTTGACCAATTGACACAAAATTGACACTTTGACCTGATGTAATTATTTGTGTAAATTTCTAAATCGCAATAAAATCTTGATTTCGCTGGGGTACCACCAAACATTCGGCTAAAGTAATTGGTGAAGTAGTGGCCTGTAACGTTTGATTCTTGATACGACTAAAGATTGCTTGGGTTATATCAGCATATTTAGGGTGAATTTCGGCATAATAAATAATCACCGCCGAATCGATAAAAACGGTTCGAGAATTTGCCAGCGCGGCATCAAGTTTTATCACAAACCCACCTTTTATTTTTAGCGATCATCCCATTCTTCACGCAACCGATTAACCGCCAGTTGGGCGTCCTCACCCAACATCGGAGATTGATAAATACCTCGCAAATCTGACCAATCAAGTTGTTGTTTGGGAGTATCTACAGCCTCAACCACATTGCGGGTGCGCTGCAAAAGCGCCATAATAAGCTCAAGCGTCTCGGCAGCAGAAAGGGTTTCGGCTTGTTTCACAAGCGCAATTACAGATGCACTCATTATTCACCAGCATTTAATTGTAACCATGTGACACGCATAGAAAAATTCTGCACATGTCACATAGTTTATATCTTAGCGCAAATCGCAAATCACTCAAGCGTTGCCAATTTCACACACAAAGCCGTCACTTCCATCGCCGTGCGAATATGGGGAATAGATGGAAAGGATGGCGCGAGGCGAATGTTGGTGTCGGCGGGGTCAACCTTATAGGGCGAGGTTGAGCCAGCCGGGGTGAGTTTAACGCCGACAGCCGCCGCCATTTCGATCACGCGCTTAGCCTTGCCGGGTTGTGTGTTTAGGCTGACAAAATAGCCACCGTTGGGGTTGCTCCAGGTGGCAATGGCTTGCCCATTCGCCATCACCCCGCCCAATTCTTGCGCTAACACCGCTTGCACGACGGCAAATTTGGGTTGCAAAATGGCGGCGTGTTTGCGCATATGCGCTTCGATACCGGCCATATTCTTAAAAAAGCGCACATGACGTAACTGATTTACCTTATCGGCCCCAATCGTTTGCACGCCCATTTGCTTTTTGATGGCATCGATATTGCGCTTGCTGCCGCCAATCATGGCAACGCTCGACCCTGCCAACGATACTTTAGCCGTCGAGCCAATGATGATGGGGCGTTCGGGGTTGCCAGCGGCTTTGCAGTCCGCCAACAAATTCGCCAAATAATCGGGCGTGTCGCTCAAATGATGCACGGTGTAAGCGTTGTCCCAAATAATGCGAAAATCGTTGGCCTTGCAGCGCATCTTCGCCAGCCGCGCCACCACTTCGGGCGAGTAGGTAATGCCGCTGGGGTTGCTATATTTTGGCACCGACCACATGCCTTTGATGCTGTCATCTTCGGCCACCAAGCGCTCAATCTGATCCATATCTGGCCCATCGGCATTCATAGCGATGGGGATCATTTTGATGCCAAGGTGTTCGCAGATCGAGAAGTGGCGATCATAGCCCGGCACGGGGCACAAAAATTTCACTTCGGGCAACTTGCACCACGCCACTGGGCTATCGACCACGCCAAACAACATGGCGCGTAACAAGGTGTCATACATCAAACTCAGGCTCGAATTGCTGCCGATGATGATCTCATCGGTAGCGACTTCTAAATATTCGGCAAATAGCGTTTTGGCTTCGGCGATGCCATCCATTGCGCCATAATTGCGAATGTCGATGCCATCGGCCACCATTGCATCGGCGTTGGTAACACAGGTCATCAAATCAGCGGCAAGATCAAGTTGGGCATTACACGGCTTGCCGCGTGTCATGTCGATATTTAGTTTTTGGGTGCGAATGGCCTCGTAACGAGAAGGTAAATTGGATTGTGACATATAAGATTGGGGATTGAGGATTGAAGATTGAGGATTAGGGATTAGGGATTGAGGATTGAGATAATGGTTAATCCCTAATCCCCAATCCTTAACCCCTAACTCGGTTGATATAATTCGATTAGCACGCCAAAGGTGCTTTTGGGGTGAATAAAGGCATAAAGTGTGCCATTGTCGCGGCGGGCGGGTTCAGGGTTAATGAGTTCGGCCCCATGATCACGGGCTTGCCGCATAGCGGCATTGATATCAGGCACTTGCACACACAAATGATGCATACCGGCCCCATGTTTGCCCAGCCATTTAGCAATACCGGTGCCGTCACGGGTGGGCTGCACCAATTCAATTTGGGGCGGATGCCCATCGTGGGCAGCGGGGTCACCGAGTGGCAAAAAAGCCACTTTAACCCCCTCTTGTTCAACATGGTCAATCCCAGCAACCGCAATACCGAGAGCATCACGATAAAACTTAAGTGCCGCATCAAGGTCTGGCACAGCAATGGCGATATGGTTAAGTGTGATTTTGTTGGCTTGATTCATGGCGTTGTGTCAAGCATACCGCATATATTTTTGTGAGCCATGAGCCGTGAGCCGTGGGCTTTGAGCCGTGAGGCATGAGTCATGAATTAAGACTCATGAGGCATGAGTCATGAATTAAGACTCATGAGGCATGAGTCATGAGTCTTAACTTAAAGCTCAAAGCTTATGGCTCATGGCTCACGGCTCACGGCTCACGGCTCAAAGCTATAATCACCAGAATATGCGCTTTGGAGCAGTGCCAATTGAAGCAGCGGTGGGCAAGGTGTTGGGTCACAATGTGGCCGGACGCGATGGCGAACGCATTATGCGCAAAGGCAAACCGTTGTTGCCTGCCGATATCGAGCGGTTGCGGGCGGCTGGCCTAAGCAGCGTTTATGTGGCCGAGCTTGGCCCCGATGATATCGGTGAAGATGCCGCCGCCCGTCAAATTTCAGCCGTCATCAGCGGGCGCAACCTTAGCATTTCCGGCGCGGCAGGTGGGCGGGTCAACCTCATTTCGGCCCAACAAGGCGTGTTGCGGGTCGATGTGGCCCGCTTGCACCAAATCAACGAGATTGAAGGCTTGACGCTGGCAAGCTTACAAAATCATGCCACTGTCGAACGCAAAAGCATGGTTGCCACCATCAAGGTCATCCCCTTAGCCTTGCCAGCCAACGAGGTGGCTGCTGCAATTGCCATCGCCAACACCCCGATGATTTGGCTAGACCCGCTACCCGCCCGCCGCGTCACCCTCATCGTCTCTGGCTCACCTGCTGCCCGTGACCGTATTGTGCGCGATTTTAGCGAGCCCATTCGCACCCGCCTCGAAGCGCTAGGGTCTCAATTAACCGAGGTGCATTTTGTACCGCTCGAAGATGAACACGGCGAGATGGCATTGGCCCAACTGCTGGCCCGATCCGCCCAAAACGCCGACCAATGCAACATGGTTATTTTGGCCGGTGACACCGCCATTATGGACCGGCACGATATTGCGCCCCGCGCCATTGAGCGAGCGGGTGGGCGCATTGTGTGTTTTGGCGCACCCGTTGACCCGGGCAATTTGTTGTTGATCGCGCAATTAGGCCCATTGCCCATTTTGGGGGCACCGGGTTGTGTGCGCAGCCGCAAATTAAATGTGGTGGATTGGGTATTGCCGCGATTACTGGTCGGTGATCAACTCAGCCGCTCTGATATTGCATCGCTCGGCGCGGGGGGGTTGCTCGAAGATGTGCGTGAACGCCCGATGCCGCGCTTAGGCTAATTTACAATATAAATATGAACATCCAAGACTTACGCCTGCTTTACGATTATCACTATTGGGCCAAACATCATTTATTGTCGTTTTGCAAAAAACTAACCCACGCGCAATTAATTGCCCCTAATACCTTTTCAAATGGCAACTTAAAGGCAACTTTGGTGCATTTGATGAGTGCCGAATGGATTTGGCTGCAACGCTGCCGCGATGGCGTTTCGCCCTCAGCCATGTTAAACGATGCCGACTACCCCACTTTAACCGATGTGATTAAACGCTGGGATGACGAAGAAGCCCAATTTCAAACGTGGCTCAGCACGTTATCAGATTCAGATTTACAAGGGAATGCCAGTTATATCTCCCCAATTGGCGGCGCATTTACCAACACTTTGTGGCACATTCTCACCCATCTCATCACCCATGGCATGCAACACAACTCAGAAGTGGCGCAAATGCTGACCGATTTTGGGCATTCACCCGGCAATATTGACCTTATTGTTTACTTGCGTTCATATCGCGCTGCCAAGTAAACACACGCAAATCTTTGATTTGCATCCCCATGCTGCCGTTTTGCCCATCGCGCACACACATTTCTGGGCCAACCCCAATGAGTTCGAGGCGATATTGGTCTAAATTGCCAGAACATTGCAAATTAAACCGTCGGTTGGCCTCGCAAACCATGTGCAGCAATTGTGGGGCGCTGATACTAGCGCCAAAATAGCGCCAATCGCGCCATGTTTTGCCTTGAATATGGCGCGAATTGGGTAAGGGCGTGCAATAACGTTGCCCGCCATAAAAACCGAGCGCGATGACATTTTTCATCTCGGCCCACCACACCAAACCCTCGACCCGCATTTGATCACCGCGTGAATCGTAACAACTGTTTTGCACCCAAAATACGGTTTGGGTGGCGCAATCGCGAATAGCCATTGCCATATACGCATAATTGACCGAACCGCCCGTTGTAGTTGAATGAGGCAATGTGGCCTGAAAATCGGCACATAAACGGGCTGAATGGTTGCCCGCCCACGGAAAAATATCGTTTTGCCAACAATAAGCCCATTGCCCCACTTTATAAGGCGAATGGGTCGGGGCGGTTTGTGAATTGAGCCAAAAGCTGACAACATTGCCCTGCGCATGGGCCGCCGAATGCGTCGATTGGGGCATTACGTCGCCATTCACCTCTTCATACTCACCCAATGGTCCCAACCCCGATGTATGCACCACACCACGACCGGCTGGCAAAGCGCGGTCACTGTTTAAATTGTTGGCCAAACCCTCAAATTGATGATTGTGATAGAGAAAATGCACCCGATTTGGAATATCGCCCAAAGGCACAGCTGGAGCCGCAATGAACCGAGACAATAACCCATAAATGATGCGGCGTGTAATAAAAGCGCGAATAGGTTAAATTATAAATTGGGCGTTTCCTCCCCAAGCTTAGCTAATACACACGCAAATTAAATTGCGCGTATATGTCAGATGGCAGGGGCTGGCCACAGACCACGTCTTTACTATCACGTCTTTACTATAAAGATGCAATCTTAGAGCTATTTACATCCTAGTGGGGTAATAACCGATCAACGAATCAACCAATTAGCAACAAAAGCTGCCGATAATTGGGTTATAATTTAGCGTTCAAAATTTAAGACCTAAGTTTTAAGCACAAGCGTAAATTATTAGTTTAGGAGACAACAAAAGTCAATGGTTCGTATTCGTCTACGCCGAACAGGCTCGAAGAGACAGCCCACCTACCGCATCGTGGTGGCTGACAAGGAATCGCCGCGCGATGGCGCTTTTATTGAAATAATTGGCACATACAACCCACGCACCCAACCTGAGAGCGTGAAGGTAGTAGAAAGCCGTGTACTGCATTGGATGAAGGTGGGTGCCCAGCCGAGCGAATCCGTTGCACAATTGCTAAAGAAGACTGGCACCCTCGGGCGCTTTGATCGGATGATGAAAGGCGAGACCGAAGAGACTTTGGTTGCCGAGGCATCAACTGCACAGTCTTTGGTCAAAATTGATCAACGTACACGCATTGGGCGCGCAATCCCAAAGCGTGCCGTGCCATTTAAGAAGAAATCTTAGTATCCTTTCAATAGGATAGGGTGAATAAAGCAAATTTTCGTCGAAATCACTATATGGCTTTTAAGCGCAGGGATAAGCGCCTGCGCTTAAAAGCCATATAGTGATTTCGAGATTACATCTTTTAGCTTTACCCGAAATTATTGAGAAGCTACAAATCTTAATATAAAAGAATTTGTCAACTTTATGCTATTGGCACCAGTGATATAAGGGCTGGGGCAAATAGCGTGAAGTTGGTTCTTTATCTTTAATTTACACAATGAAAGATCTTGTTGACTACATTACCACAGCATTGGTCGATGATCGATCATCGGTGCATGTTGAAGAGCGCATTGAACGCAACGCCATTGTGTATCAACTTTATGTTGCAGATGGCGAAACTGGGCGCGTGATTGGGCGCGAAGGCAAAATAGCCAATGCACTTCGTTTGTTAATGGATTGTTCGATGCGTCGCGACAAAAAGCAACACATCCTCAAGATAATGTGATTGTGGCCCACGCACAGTCATCTTCACCGCCAGCGGTTGGGGCCAAACCCAACAAAAAAGCAACTGGCACTGCATCTGCTAAGCCGAAGGCCGCCATTAAGCTGATAGAAATCGGCAAGGTGACACGCCCACATGGGATTGTTGGTGAAATCAAAGTAGCCGTCTCGCCCGATCTGATTGGTTTGTTGGATCATATTAAGACGGTTTATTTAGAAGATGCCCAGCGCCCAGCTAAGATCATTCGTTTTCGCGAACATCAGGGGGCGGCATTGCTGTTGCTTGATGGGATAACGACCCGTAATGACTCAGAAACATTGCGCGGCACTCGTATTTTTATCAACGAAAAAGCCCTGCCACCGTTAGCTGAGGGTGAATATTATGCCCGTGACCTCATTGGTTTGAGCGTCGTGACACCAGAGGGGCTTGTTTTAGGTGAAATTATCGAGGTTTTGAGCACGGGCAGTAATGATGTTTATGTGATTCAAAAGGCAGATAAAAAAGAACTGCTATTGCCTGCGCTTGATAGTGTTATCAAAGATATTAATTTTGAAAAGCGTGTCATGACAGTGATTGTGCCTGATGGCTTATAGTCACGCTTACGATTAACCGTAACATGATTAATGCTGACTTACCCTATTTTTTAGCTTTTGCACATGTAAAAGGCATCGGTTCAGCACGCACACGGTTATTAAAGCAATATTTTGAGACACTGGCGCAAGCTTGGCAAGCGCCTCCTAATGCGCTTCAACAAGCGGGGTTAGATCAAAAAACCATTGCGGCATTGCTTCAAACCCGCGCACAGCTTTCGCCAATGGCTGAGCTTGAAGCATTAGAAAAAGCCAATATAAAAGCCCTGACTTGGGATGACGAGCACTACCCGCCTTCATTGCGAAATTTGGCTGATGCGCCCCCTGTTTTGTATGTAAAAGGGCAAATTACGCAAAGTGATATGGTTGCTATCGGCATTGTTGGCACGCGCAATGCCACTATTTATGGGCGCGAGGTGGCCGAAATGTTGGCGACAGATTTGGTGCGCAACGGCATAACGGTGGTGAGTGGTTTGGCACGTGGTATTGATGGCACTGCCCATAAAGCCGCCATTGATGCAGGTGGGCGCACATTGGCCGTTATGGGGAGCGGGGTTGATGTTATTTACCCGCCTGAACACCGAAAATTGGCCCAGCAAATTGCTGAGCATGGCGCATTAATTAGCGATTACCCACCCGGCACACAACCCGAAGCAACCAATTTCCCGCCGCGCAATCGTATTATTAGTGGTTTAAGTTTAGGGGTGGTCGTGGTTGAGGCGGATGAAAAGAGCGGTGCGTTAATTACCACCCAATTTGCTGCTGAACATGGGCGCGAGGTGTTTGCGGTGCCCGGTAATATTTTTAGCAAAACCAGTCGTGGCACCAACAAGCTCATTCAAAATGGGGCAAAAACAGTATTGTCGGTCAATGATATTCTTGAAGAATTAAATTTAGGCATGGTGACCTCTCAGTTAGAATTTCAGATGAGCGCACCGAGTGATTTGACTGACTTAGAATCGCTGTTATTGAGCAAGCTGTCCCATGAGCCAATTACGACTGATGAACTGATTCGTCAAGTAAATCAGCCAACAGGTGAGGTAACGACAACTTTAATGATGTTAGAACTAAAGGGCATTATTCGGGGGGCTGGCAATAATAATTATGTGCTTTTACGTAAAAAATAAGTCCTTTGGTTGATTCTATGTAAGCTAACCAGCACAATGATATACATAAAGTTGTTTTCAACGACACACCCATTGTGCAAGTTGGTACATCTTGTTATCGACCAAAAATCTTGACCTTAACGATAACACACACCAAAATTCATTGATATTCATATGTTACACGCACTCATTATGGCCGGAGGCAGCGGAACCCGCCTGTGGCCGCTTAGCCGCAAAAACCGCCCCAAACAAGCTTTGTCGCTCTTTGGCGAAAAGACCATGTTTCAGATTACGGTCGAACGTTTACATCCGCTTATTCCAATTGAACGCATTCATGTGATTACAAATGAAGTAATGGCAGAAATCTTCAAAGAACAGGTGCCAGATCTGCCAGAGCAAAATTATGTGATTGAGCCATTTGCAAAGGATAGTGGCCCAGCCGCCGCATTGGGCATCGCTCATATTTATAAGGTAGACCCAGAGGCAACGATTGCCATTCTGACTGCTGATCATCATATTGGTCGTGAGGCAGAATTTAGAGATGTATTGCAAAGCGCTAATTATGTGGCGCATGGTAACTATATTGTCACATTAGGCATTGTCCCCACCCAACCTTCGACCGGCTTTGGTTACATTGAAAGGGGTGATGTATTAAATGTTGCTCATTTGACCATGAGCGAAAATAGCAGTAGCCCACAACTGCCACACCATGCAGTTTACCAAGCCACCCGCTTTACCGAAAAGCCAGCACTTGACAAGGCCATTGAATATATTAACGGTGGCAAGCATTGGTGGAATAGTGGCATGTTTGTATTGACCGCCAAAACAGGGTTAGCCGAATTTACGCGGCAACAACCCGAATTTGCACAGGCAATTCGCCGCGTTATTGAGGTCATTGGCACAGAGGCATATGCCGATGAATTGCAGCGTGCTTGGCATATTGCCCCCAAAAAGTCGATCGATTATGCAATTATGGAAGGGGCACAACACATTGCGGTTATTCCAGTTGAAATTGATTGGAGCGATATTGGCAGTTGGGCCTCGTTACTTGAAATTATGTCGGGTGATATTCATGGCAATGTGGTATTGGGCGATCACATTGCCATCGATACCAACGGCTCACTCGTGCGTGGCGGACACCGCATGATCGCCACCATTGGCGTAAGCGATCTTGTCATTATTGATACCACCGATGCCTTATTAATTTGCCCAAAAGACCGTGTACAAGAGGTAAAATTAATTGTAGACAAACTCAAAGATAGAAAACTAGATATTTATTTGTAAAATGCCTATTATTGATTATCTCCGTATTCTGCTACGTCGTTGGTGGCTGGTGTTATTACCAGTATTCGTGATTGTTATTCTCACCATCGTTGCCTCTTTTCCACAAATTTTACCGCGCGGCCGTTACCAAACGGTTGTGCGCTTTGGGGTTGGGTTGCCGCCTGAACAAAATAACAATAGTTATAGCTACGATCGTCAATATGTATGGACAGCGTCTGAATATGCCAATCAAGCATTGGCCGCTGCACTTGTAACCGGCAAATTTACTGAGGCGGTTACCAAACGCACCGCCGCGATGGGTGTGCCGGTCACCCCACAACAATACCAAGGCGGATTAACACGCGATTATCAAGGTAGTATTTTAACAGTCTCAGTAATTGGCAACACCCCCGAAGAAGCAACGGCGATGGGACAAGCCATTATTGATGAACTTACCGACAATAGTGGGACCTATTTTCAACAATTAAGCAAGTCATCTGTCTCGCCGGTGCGTGCCCTCGATACCCCCAATGCCACTTTACTGCCTCCCACTCCGCGTACCTCACTCGATTTGCCAGTGCGCGTATTGTTGGGGCTATTGGTTGGGTCGGCATTGGCATTCTTGTCACACTTCATCGATCCATTATTGCGTGACCGACGTGATGTACAACGAATGAATATTCCAGTGATTGGCGAAATTCCAGCCTAATTTTTTTATCGGTATAAAATTACGCATCGAGCACGAATGGAACTATACGATTATTTACAAATTGCACGTCGCCGAGGTTGGATCATTATTGTCACTGCGCTTATTGCAACCATCAGCGCCTATGCGTTTAGCCGTCTACAAACGCCTATCTACAAATCGAGCATGGAGCTGTTTATTCAGCCAGCGCGGGCTGATTTTGGCCTGTCTGAATCATCACGCAAATTGATCTCGTCCTATATTGGTATTCTTTACAACCAAAAGAGTTCGGATGAAATACGCCAACGGCTCAATTTAGATTATGACCGCGCTTATATTTACGGCAGCACAAAAATTGCCGAAGATGGGGCACGTTATGCCATTCAAATCGAGGTGCGCGATTACGACGGCGATACCGCCAACCGAATTGCACGCGAATGGGCGCAATTGTTTGTCGATTTTCGCAACCGTGAAAATAACAAACAACGCCGCGAAGACCGCGTTGATGCGGTTTTGGGTGACGACCCCAAATATGTAAAAGATACCCCCCGCACCGCTATTAACACAGCCGCGGGTGGCATATTGGGGGCGTTGGTTGGTCTATTGATTGTGATTGTGCTTGAAACCGCCCAAGCGTCTGTACTGCGCTCGAATGCTGATGTTGAACGCAAACTGACCTTGCCGTTGATGGGGGCCATTCCCTCAAATTAATTGAGTCAATTTATGAATTTAGTTACCATCACTTCGCCCCAATCGGTGGCCTCAGAGGCATATCGCACCTTACGCACCAATTTATATTTTGCGGCCCTAGAAAAGCCCTTTAAAACATTGGTGCTCACTGCCCCCACCCAACACGACGATAAAAGCAACGCAGTGGCAAATTTGGCGGTGGTCATTGCCCAAACCGACAAGCGCGTTATTGTGGTCGATGCTGATTTACGCCACCCCAATCAGCACAAAATTTTTGGCCTGAAAAATGATGCAGGCTTAAGCAATATGATCGGCAGCAGCAATGCCTTTGTGCGTATGCCATTACAAGACACTTCGGTGACAGGCTTGCAAATTTTGACCAGCGGCCCAACCCCCGATGTGCCATCGGATGCGCTAAACTCGCGCAAAATGAGCCAATTGATCGCCACCTTGCGCGAACAAGCCGATCTCATCATTTTTGACACGCCAGCCACCGCCATCGCCAGCGATGCCGCCATTCTGGCTTCGCAAACCGATGCCACCTTGTTGGTCTTAACATCAGGCAAAACCCGCCGCGAACAAGCCCAAGCCGCCAAAGACCTGCTCATCCGCGCCAAGGCCCGCCTGCTTGGGGCTGTCATGCTCAATGCCAAAACCTAAGAAAGTGAAAGATGAAGGATGAAGGGTGAAGGATGAACGAACCTTCATCCTTCATCCTTCATCCTTCATCCTTTACCCTTCATCCTTTACCCTTCATCCTTTACCCTTCACCCTTCACTCTCAACTCTCGACCGAATGCGCTACCACTGTCAAGTTCAAATTCGCAATTACGAAATCGGGCCAGATGGGGCCTTACATCATGGGCAGCTGATGCGTTTGCTGCAATATGCCGCCACTTATGCCAGCGATATTGCAGGCATGGATTCGACCTGGTATACCGATAATCGCACGGCATGGGTATTGCGTGGGTTGCGGGTGCAATACCTCGCCCCAGCTTTTGAAAACGATGTTATTGAGATTGAAACGTGGCTGAGTGATGTGCGACGGGTGCGTGGCAACCGCGAATATGTCTTGCGCCGCCCCAAAGATGGCGGCATCATCGCCCGCGCTCAAGCCGATTGGGTGTATGTTGATCGCGCCAATTTAGCGCCATTACGCATCCCCGCCGAAGCCTTGGCCCAATTTAAGCATGAACCCGGCACCTCATCGGGCATGGCGAGTTGGGTAGCGGCTGAGCCAGTCGGTGAGGTTTATCAACATCGCCGCAGCGCCCAACACCGCGAGATCGACATGATGCGGCATGTTAATAACGCTGTGTATTTTGAATGGTTTGAGCAAGCCTATGCCGAAGCAACTGGCGAATTGCCCACCAACATCGCGGGGCATGCCATCGAGTTTGTGCGTGGGGCGCAATTGGGCGACGAGGTGGTCATCACCAGCCAACGCACCCAATCCAGCCAAAACAACGCCATCGTATGGGTGCAAGAAATTCGCCACAGTCAAACCCAAGAGGTGATTGCAATGAATAAACTCTTGGCTGCTACGCCTGATAAAATCACGGATGCTTGATTAATCTATTGCCTGTCATCATCTTTATCGTTTTGGGTCTTTTCGCGGCTGTGTTTTCGGGTCTGGGAATAGAATTTTTGCGCCGCTATGCCGAGCGGCAACGGGTGTTGATTGACATTCCGAACGAACGCAGCTCGCACAGCCAACCCAAACCGCGCGGTGGCGGCATCATGATTGTGCTGATCACGCTTATTGGCGTTTTGGGGCTTTTGCTCATCGGCCCCGCCCGCTCGATGTCGCTGCTCACCTTTTTAATCTGCGGCGGTATCATCGCCTTTGTCGGCTGGATCGACGACATGCGCTCATTATCGACCACCTTGCGATTGGCAATTCAAGTGTTATGTGCTCTCGTTTCAATCTTGGGCATCGGCTATTTTAACAAATTAACAGTTGGGAATAGCGCCTTTTCACTCGGACTCGTGGGTATTCCATTCACAATTGTTTGGCTTGTGGGGCTGACCAATGCCTATAACTTTATGGATGGCATAGACGGCATCGCCGGTGGGCAAGCTGTGGTGGGCGGCTTGGCATGGCTTGGCTTCGGGCTGATTCAACAAGTGCCGATTGTGTCGATCATCGGCTTGCTGATTGCCAGCAGCAGTTTGGGCTTTTTGTGGCACAACTGGCAACCCTCGCGCATTATTATGGGCGATGTCGGTGCCACTTTTTTGGGCTATAGCTTTGCCGTTTTGCCGTTGTTATTTGAAAATCATACGCCTATTTTAAGGAATGGCCTATGGTTTAGTATGTTGGTGCTTTGGGCCTTTTTAGCCGATACCGGCATTACGATGCTGCGCCGCGCCCTGCGCCGCGAAAATATCTTTCAGGCGCATCGCTCACATTTTTACCAACGCCTTGTCATTTCAGGGTGGTCTCATGCTCGCGTTAGTGCGCTCTACATCGTGCTATCTGTGCTTGGTAGTTTATTTGCAATTTGGTTGAGTAGTTAATTGGTTGAATAGTTGATTGGTTGATTGGTTGATTAATGACTTGCGATATTGGGCTGACAGTTCATGGCTCAAAGCTCACGGCTCATGGCTTTACTATGAGTCACTATTCAGCCAATTAACTATTTAACCAATCAACTAATCAACCATTTAACTATTTAACTACTCAACTATCTTCAACCTAATTATGGATTTTGACATCAAAAACCCCGCGCTGGCCACCGAAGGGCGCTATAAAATTGAATGGAACGAGCAACAAATGCCAGTTTTATTGGCAATTCGTGAACGATTTGCCCAAGAACTGCCCTTTCGCGGGCTGCGTATCTCAGCCTCGTTACACGTCACCGCCAAAAGCGCGGCTCTCATGCGCACCCTACAGGCCGGTGGGGCCGATGTGGTCTTTTGCGCCAGCAACCCACTCAGCACCCAAGACGATGTGGCGGCTTCGCTGGTGGTCAATGACGAAATTCCGGTCTACGCCATTCGTGGTGAAGACATGCCAACCTATTACCGCCACCTCAATATCACACTCGACCATCACCCTACCCTCGTGATGGACGACGGCTGTGATTTGCTGACCGTATTGCACACCGAGCGCAAGCCGCAACTGGCCGAAATCATCGGCAGCACCGAGGCCACCACCACCGGCGTTGTGCGTGCCCGGGCCTTGGCAAAGGCCGGTATGTTGCATTTTCCGGTGCTGGCTGTCAATGACTCGCTGACCAAGCATTATTACGACAATCGCTATGGCACTGGCCAGTCGGCGCTCGATGGCATCATTCGCGCCACCAATTTTTTATTGGCGGGCAGCACGGTGGTGGTGTGTGGCTATGGCTGGTGTGGGCGCGGTGTGGCCGAGCGGGCGCGTGGCATGGGCGCACAGGTCATCGTCACCGAGGTCGATGAAATAAAGGCACTGGAGGCGGTGATGGACGGTTTTCGCGTCATGCCCATCGCCGAAGCCGCGCCCATCGGCAATGTCTTCATCGCCGTCACCGGCAACAAATATGCCATCGACCAAGCCCATATTGCAAATATGCCCGATCAGGCCATTTTAGCCAACGCCGGGCATTTCGATGTCGAGGTCAGCATACCCGCCATCGAGCGCCTGAGCGACGGCCCGGCGCGGCTGGTGCGCTCCAATGTGCAACAATACACCCTGCGGCACAATGGGCATCGCATCAACCTCATCGCCGAGGGGCGGCTGGTCAATTTGGTGGCTGGCGAAGGCCACCCGCCCACCGTCATGGACATGACCTTCGCTAATCAAGCGTTGGGGGCCGAATTCATGCTCAAGAATCACGCGCATTTAGCCAATGAGGTGCATACGCTGCCGCTGGCGGTTGACCAGCAGATTGCCTCGCTCAAACTTAAGAGTTTGGGGGTTGAGATTGATGAGGCCACTAAAGAACGCGGCTAACCTGGTGGTCAGTTAAGCTAATTTCATGAGCTGTGAGCCGTGAGCCTTGGGCCATGAGCTAAGGCATAAGTCATTCACGGCTCATGGCTCATAGAATTCTACAAATGACAAAATTCGGGGTATCGCATCCGCACGGGGATCAATCCCCGCGTTACATAACAACGCCCGCCATGCGGGCTGAAGAATAGATTGTTGCATATTGCTGGTTTTATCAACAAAATACAACAATCATCGCGTATCTTCCCAATAAACAGGAAAAACTTAATAAATCACAATGCCGAAATTACGATCAGATCATCTTATTAGGGATGGTCGAATCGTGATTTCAGCGCAAATTTATTTTGCTACAATAGAAATTGCTTGGTAACCATGTCAGATAACTACTACAACCTCGGCATCTACACCCGCCCCATCACCACCCAATCGGCCCAAGCCCAAGTATGGTTTGACCGCGGATTAATGTGGTGCTATGGTTACAACCACGAAGAATCGGTGCGCTGTTTTCAGCGGGCCATTACCCACGATGACACCTGCGCGATGGCTTATTGGGGTGTGGCCTATGCCGCGGGTTGTAATTACAACAAAAAATGGGAGGCTTTCGGCGAACAAGAATTGATCGAAGCCGTTGCCATCACCCGCCAAGCCACCGAAGCCGCGCTGGCCCGCATGAGCGGCGCAACGGCTGCCGAGCAAGCTCTCATTCGCGCCTTAGAAAAACGCTATCAATCGGCCCAAGTGGTGAGCAACGCCGAATTTTGCGCATGGAATGACGACTATGCCGCCGCCATGCGTGGGGTTTATGCGGCCTTCCCAAATGATCTCGACATTTGCGCCTTGTTCGCCGAAGCGCTCATTAACCGCACGCCATGGAAACTGTGGAATCTGAAAACCGGTCAACCCGCCGAAGGCGCTGATACGCTGGAGGCGATGGCAGTGCTCGAACAAGCCCAACGCTTGATGGAGGAACGCGGCGACGAACCTCATGCCGGTGTGCTGCACATGTATATTCACACAATGGAGATGTCGCCCTACCCTGAACGCGCCTTGCGTGCCAGCGATGCCCTGCGTGAATTGGTGCCTGATGCCGGACATTTATGTCATATGCCATCTCATATCGATGTATTGTGTGGGCATTATTACGCTGGCTTGGTGGCCAATAGCAAGGCGATTGTGGCCGACAATAAATATTTGGCGCAAGAAGGGGCGCTCAATTTTTACACCACGTATCGCAGCCACGATTATCACTTCAAGCTCTATTCGGCCATGTTTTTGGGCCAATATAAACCCGCCATCGAGGCCGCCAATGGCCTTATCGACACCTTGCCCGAAGCATTACTTCGCATCAGCACCCCGCCGATGGCCGATTGGCTCGAAGGCTTTGTGACGATGAAATTGCACGTGTGGGTGCGCTTTGGCAAATGGCAAGCCATCTTTGATGAGCCATTGCCACACGACCCGGCGTTATATTGTGTAACAACGGCCATGCTGCACTATGCCAAAGGCGTGGCCTATGCTGCCAGTGGGCTTGTGCCTCAAGCCGAGGCTGAGCGCAGTAAATTTAGGGCTGCGCTGGCGAATGTGCCAGACACGCGCTATGTCTTTAACAACAAGTGCCTCGATATTTTAGCCATCGCTGCCGAAATGCTGAACGGCGAGATCGAATATCGCAAAGGCAATTATGATGTGGCGTTTGCCCATTTGCGCCAATCGGTGGCGTTAGATGACAATTTGCCATATGACGAACCTTGGGGCTGGATGCAACCAGCGCGTCATGCTTTGGGGGCGTTGTTGCTTGAGCAAAATCGGGTGGATGAGGCAGTACAAGTGTATCGCGCCGATTTGGGGCTAGACAACACCCTCAGCCGTGCCTCGCAGCACCCCGACAACGTGTGGAGTCTGCATGGTTATGTCGAGTGTCTGCATAAATTGGGGCAACACGCCGAAGTGGCTATGATGCAACCCCGCCTCGACCTCGCTTTGGCTCGCGCCGATGCAGGCATCAA
>JAGWYZ010000068.1 GCA_018969115.1 Chloroflexota bacterium
ACCAATGCCGCTCAAGCTATGCTTGAGCGGCATTGGCGAAATAGGCAAAAATGACACTTTTATGCCTTTCCTTGTATCCTTACGCCAATATCAATTTTCTTAATTGCGCTGCTGCCTGTTCTGGGGTCAGGTCGCGCTGGGGCTGTGCCAACATTTCGTAACCGACGAGAAATTTTTTCACTGTAGCCGATCGTAATAATGGTGGGTAAAAATGCAAGTGCATTTGCCATTCGGCATGATCTTCACCATCATATGGGGCCTGATGCACCCCCATGCTGTAAGGAAATGACACCTCGAACAGCCGGTCATAACAAGTGGTGATGCGCTTAAGCGCGTCGGCTAAACCCAATTGCTCGTCTGTCGTCAATTCAACAATACGCCGAATAGGGCGTTTGGGCAACAGCATCGTCTCAAAGGGCCACACTGCCCAAAACGGCACCATGCAAGCAAAATGTTCATTCTCAAACAAAATTCGCTCACCAGCTTGTTGTTCTGTTGCAAGATAATCTAATAGTAAAATCGAGGATGATCGGTTTTGCATTTCACGCCAAGCACATTGTCCCTGTGTTTCTTTCTCAATTTCAGTAGGAATGTTATAACTGGCCCACAATTGCCCATGTGGATGCGGGTTGCTACATCCCATCACTTCGCCTTTATTTTCAAACAATTGCACATAACGAATATCGTCACGTGCTCCCAACTCGGCACATTGCGCCATCCATACTTGCACTACCTCAGCAATTTGTATCACACTCAGGTTGGGCATGGTTTGGTCATGGCGCGGTGAAAAGCAAATCACGCGGCAGATGCCATTCTCTGGTTGTGCCTTGAGCAACTGTGTATTTGAAGTAGCAGCAGCTTGTGCTGCATCGGTAACTTTTAACGCGATATCTTCAATTTCAAAAATGGCGGCAAAGTCGTTGTCAAACACATACACGCCCTCATAATTGGGGTTTACTGTGCCATTGGCACGTAAATTGCTCGGGCACAAATAACATTGTGGGTCATAACTGGGGCGTTTGCTGCCGGTTGTTTTTTCTACGCCACCCTGCCATGGGCGTTTGGCACGATGTGGCGACACCAATACCCATTCTTGGGTCAATGGGTTAAATCGACGGTGCGGCAAGTTGTAATCGGTCATAATAAAAAGGATGAAGGATGAAGGATGAAGGATGAAGGATGAAGGATGAATCAATTTTGTCTTTCATCCTTCATCCTTCATCCTTTATCCTTTCAATCAGGGTTTATAGTCATCACCCAAAATGATTAACGCATCAAGTGGGTTTTTGGGGTCTATGGCACTGGTGACAATTGCCGCCGGTGTGCCGAGTGAATCAGCCAATTGTTTGATAAACAATGCGCGGCCATGATAATCAATGATGACGGTTTTAGGTTGGCGTTGGGCCGCATTTTCAACTCGCACAATCGTGTAACCTTTTGTGCCTAAGGTGCGTTGGGCGTTTTGCCCCAAACCACTGGTTTGAGTGCCATTCTGAATCACTACTCGCCCCGGCTCTGGCGTTTTGCTTGAGGCAGCAGCATTAAGCGATGGGTTATACAACTCTTGACGAAGTTGGGCCACCCGCTCGCGATTCATTAACAACACACTAGCACCTTGGGCTGTTGTGGTGAATGAAACCGCTGATTCATCTACCGCTACCCGCGCAATTTTGTCGGCAGGCATATCTTTTGCCAACAACGCCAATTGCAC
Organism: Chloroflexota bacterium; assembly: GCA_018969115.1. Lineage (GTDB taxonomy): Bacteria > Chloroflexota > Anaerolineae > J036 > Brachytrichaceae > AQU-03. The sequence continues at coordinate 1,712 of JAGWYZ010000068.1, forward strand.
CAATTCGGTTACTGATAAATCAGTCTCGATTGAGCTTTTAAGCTTTTGCAAAATGGCTGGCGTTTGCGGCAACAGACGTAATAAGGTATCACCGCTCAAGGCTTTTTCACGAATGGCCAAAATGACTTGTTGTTGACGTTTCATACGTGAAAAATCGCTATTTCCATGTCGAGTGCGGGCATATTTTAGCGCCAAATCGCCATTCATATGCTGCCAACCCGATTTAATGATGAGCGGATCATATCCATAATTCATATCGGGGAATTGTTGGTCATTAATATCTTGCTCAACATAAACATCGATACCACTCAACAGATCAACTAATTCGATCACCACATTAAAATTAACCCGTACATAATAATCCACCTTCACCCCAAAATTATGTGCCACAGTTTGCATACTGTATTTGGGGCCACCATACAAATGTGCCGCATTAATGCGCTCGGTGGCAGGTGCACCCCGTGGTGGGTTTGGGTACGGCACATATAAATCGCGTGGGATGCTCATCATGCCGCTGGTTTTGGTGGCAGGATCAAGCGTCACCAAAATAATCGTATCAGTCCGAGCCGTTTTTGGGTCTTCTTTTGGGCGCGAGTCGATACCAAGCAATAAAACATTAATCCGATCTGTGCCTTTCCATGTCCCCAAAGTGGGCAATGAAAGCGCTGGCGCAGTCACATTGGTATTACCGCCTGCATTCGGAATAATATTATCAATTGGGTTGCTTTGACCAGTCATGCTAGCAATCATACTGATGGCAAGCATAGCCAAACTTGGCAATACAATGCCCGCCAATAATACGACGAGGCCAACGACACCGCAGGGAAGTTTGCTGCGCTTTGGCGGCGGTGGCGTAACAGATGGGCGTGGTGTAGGGTTGATGGGTCGCATCGTTTAAGCCTTAAGTAGTAATTTATTGTACCAGTGATGTCGCATGGCTATGTGTGCGCACCTGCCTTTGGTCTGCGTCTTTTTGTTGATATTCTGACGAAAGCGACATTATTTCAACCTTTGCGGCAACCCAGCGATAACAAAATACACCGCATCAGCAGCTTGAGCCAACACTTGGTTGGCGCGCCCCAAAGCATCACGATAAGCGCGACTGGCTGGGTGTTCTGGCACAAGTGACAACCCAACCTCGTTACTCACTATCACCCATTCACAGTGGCTTTGTTGATAGGTATGCAGTAGGGCTTGAATTACCCTTACCGACTCAGTTTCAGGGTCAGGTGGCAATGCTTCGCCCATAAATAACGCCCCACTGACCAGCATCGACAAGCAATCGAGCAACACAAGGTGCGGTTGATGGGCGGCGATGGCGGTGAGAAGGTTGGCCGATGCATCATCGCCGACAACGATGGTCGGCCATGTCTGCGGTCGGTCGGCGCGATGTTTTGCCACGCGATGCTGCATTTCGGGGTCATCGCCCGTCATGGGCTGGCGATAGGTTGCCACATACAGCACAGAATCGCCACCGCGCTCATGGGCCATGCGTTGGGCCAGTGCGCTTTTGCCGCTGCGCGCCCCGCCAAGGATGAAGGTTAACATATATTAGATTACATTCCAAATAAGAGTAAAGGGTGCAAGGCCACTTACTCCAAATTTCTTAGTAACGTAAGCCTGCCCGAATTTGACGATTTGCCAAACCGGCCACAGCACAAGTGCGACTTGCGTGATTTTTACAATGATTTCGATCCATTTGAGTTAATGCTTGATACCGACGCATCCGACCAATCGAATGCTCAGCGACGACACGACGACGTGCAAATTCGCGATTAAACGCAATATCTTCCGGCGGTCGTTCTTTCCCTCGCGGCTTGCGCCTTGGTGTTGCCGCGTTCCCTTCTGGATGCAAATCAGTAATCCCAATATAGGCCAAATCACCAATTACACCGACCCCAGTTGCTAGCTTATTCATTAATCCAGATTCTTCCAATACTTTGATATCGGCTTGTGGCCCAGGTTTGCTTTCACTCACATCAACGATTTCGCCTGTTTCAACATCAATCGCCACTTGCGTTTTCAGCGTATGCTGCTTTTTCTTGCCACTGTAATGCGCAACTGCTTGTTTATGATCTTTTGCTCGCTCAATTCGTTGTTCAAATGTGTCGATTGCAATTGACAAATCAGGTATTTCACTCAAAAGCTCATGTAACTTCTTTCGTCGTTTACGACCAGGATCGGGCATCTTCATTTGATCGCGTCCCAATTTCTCTAAAATTGGCAATATCCAATTCGTTACTCGGCCCGATGTTGTATCACTCACCCCAAATAGATATCCCAATACTTCATGGATCGGGTAGTGCCGCAACCACATGATTGTCAACAATACTTGATCTTGCATTTGTAAACAGGGTTCCATTCCGCCACCCACAGCCCGCTGGCGACCCTCCTTTTTTAAACGCTTTCCACGCATTGCACCATATTCTTTGCTTACATCCTCCAACAAAATCTCAAATTCTTGCAATTGCAAACCGGTCATTACCAAGAACAATTTTGCACGTGTTTTAAGATTGCTATATCGACAGATCATTTTCCCTATTTTCCACTATTTAGAATGTAATCTAATCTCTAATCCCCATTACACTAATAGGCCTATAATCTAGGATGTGCATGTAAACCATTTTTAGAGTGGTTTACACACACTATTGGAGAAAAGGAGAATAATCCCAAAATGATGAAAAATAAAGCCCTAACTGTAAGCAGCTTGGCTGCGGTGACAACGTTGGTGCTGGCGGCGTGTGCGCCTGCCGCAACACCCGTCCCAAAGCCAACCGATGCGCCAAAGCCTGCGGCAACCGCCGCACCAGCCCCCACCATGGCCCCGGCGCCCACCACCGCGCCAGCCCCAACTGCCGCCCCAAAGCCAACCGAAGCGCCCAAGCCCGCCGAATTCAAGCCTTCTAAACTTGAATCTCCGGACTGCAAAGCTGGCGAAATCAAGTCGATGGAGTCAGTAGACAAGTTGACCTTTAAATTCACCTTATGTGAGCCAGACCCTGCTTTCCCATACAAGGTCACGGGTAACTCGTTTGGCATTCACCAAAAAGATGTGCTCGAGAAATCAGGCGGCGATGCCAAGAAGATCAGCGAAAACCCTGTTGGCACTGGCCCCTATACGCTAAAAGAATGGAAGCGTGGTGATTCGGTCAACTTTACCGCCAACGATAAATGGTGGGGTGGCGCAATTAAGAACAAAGGCCTCGTCATTCGCTGGAGCAAAGAAGCGGCACAAGCGCTGCTCGAATTGAAATCGGGCAATGCCGATGCGATTGAAAAGGTTGCCACCGAAGACTTTGATGCGGTCAAGAAAGACCCCAAGCTAAAGTTGGTGCCAATTGAGCCATTGAACATTTTCTATGTCGGTCTCAACAACACCAAGGCCCCATTTGATAATGAAAAAGTGCGCCAAGCATTCGCTATGGCGATTGACCGCAAGAAGATCATTGACGACTATTACCCAGCCGGCTCACTCGTCGCTAACAGCTTTGTGCCACCCAGCTTTGTGCCGGGTTCATCACCCAATGTCAAATATTGGGAATATGACCCCAAGAAAGCCAAGGCTATGCTCGAAGAAGCCAAATTTGATTTCAACAAAGAAATCCCATTAGGGTATCGTGAAGTCGTGCGTGTATATTTGCCCAGCCCGGGCAAAGTTGGACAAGAAATTCAAGCCCAACTCAAGCAAATTGGCGTGAAGATCAAGTTGGAGCCAAAGGAAAGCGGCACATTCTTGAAGAGCGCAGCAGCGGGTAATGAAACCATGACCTTGCTCGGATGGGGCGCCGACTACCCAGATGCCACTAACTTCTATGACACCCACGTCGGCCCCAACAAGAAAGACTTTGGTAAGCCTTGGGATGACATCGTGGCACAAATGAGAATTGGTGGCACCACCAGTGACAACGCCAAGCGCCAAGCCGCTTATGACAAAGTAAACGAGTTGATCAAGCAACATGTGCCTATGATCCCAATTGCACACGGTTTTAGTGCCCAAGGGTATTCCGCAGCAGTCGAAGGCGCACATGCCAACCCATTGACCCCCAATGAATATCACAAGATGAAGGGAGCCAAAGATACATTTGTGTATGTTCAAGCTGGTGAACCCATTAGCTTAGACTGCGCCGATGAATCTGACGGTGAAACCTTCAATGTTTGTGGTCAGATTTACGAACAATTGCTCAGCTTCAAGCCGGGCACAGTCGAAATCGCCCCAGCCTTGGCAACCGAATACAAGGGTAATCCAGAAGCAACCGAATGGGTCTTCAAGCTCCGCCCAGGCGTGAAGTTCCATAACGGGGCCGAATTGGATGCCAATGACGTATTCATTTCATTTGCCCGCCAATGGGATGCCAGCCACCCATTGCACAAAGGCAATACCGGTGACTTTGGTTACTTCTCTGATTATTTTGGTGGTTTCTTAAACGCCAAGAAATAGCTTTTGTTTCTTCTCAATAACTGGGGGGATTCCCAAAAGACGTAATGTCGAATTCACTATCCCTTCGTATTTGGATAGGGTAAAGCCTTCTCTAAACGTGAAGGGATAGTGAGTTAGGCGAAAACTTGTTTTACTTCCCACTGTTTATTGAGAAAATACTTTTTCAATTAAAAAAATCGGGTTTCTTTAAAGAAACCCGATTTTTAAATAACCCATGAGTCAATTCATTCTTCGCCGTCTGTTTTTGTTAGGTTTTGTGGTGATTGGTATTTTGGCCGTTACATTTGCCCTAGCTCGCCTTATTCCCGGCGACCCATGCACTGCCATGTTGGGTGAAAAAGCCACCATTGAAAAATGCGCGGCTTTTAATGAACGCTTTGGCTTAAATGACAGCATTCCGGTGCAATTTGTGCGTTATGTGCAGAATATTAGTCGTGGCGATTTTGGGCAATCAATCAAAGATTCACGCAGTGTCACCGATATTATTGCCGAGCGCCTGCCTATGACGGTTGAATTGACAATTTTTGCGACCTTGATCTCAGCGATTGCCGGCGTTGCTTTAGGCATTGTTTCATCTACCCGCCAAAATAGTGCTATTGATGTCGCCGCCATGATTTTTGCCAACGCTGGTGTCAGCATTCCTATTTTTTGGCTAGGGCTGATGTTGGCTTACTTTTTTGCCATTACCCTCGCCGGGACTTTTTTGCAATTGCCCCCATCTGCACGCATTACCCCCGGTGCCGACCTGCCTAATTTGTTGAAATTATGGAAAATGGAAAATGCAACTGGTTTTAGCCGATTTGGCACCATATTTTTGTCAAACTCATATATGCTAAACGCCATGTTGCAAGGCAAGTGGGATATTGTATGGGATGCATTTAGGCATCTCATTTTGCCGAGTGTGGCGGTTGCAACCGTTTCAACCTCGATTATTGCTCGTATGACACGCGGTGCAATGCTCGATGTATTTACCCAAGATTATGTGCGGGTGGCACGCGCCAAAGGTTTATCTGAGCGCATTGTTGTTATGCGGCACGCATTTAGAAATGCACTTGTGCCCATCGTTACAGTGATTGGTTTGCAATTCGGTGGGCTATTAGGTGGGGCTGTATTAACTGAAACCACTTTCGGCTTGCCCGGCATTGGCACCAAGCTTATCGATGCCATTTCATCACGAGATTATCCAGTTGTACAAGCATTTACGGTTGTTATTGCGTTATTACTCGTATTGGTTAACCTAATTGTTGATGTTTCTTATGCTTATTTAAACCCACGCATTCGGGTGAAATAGATATTTCGATGAAATTTTTTTTCAGGGTGGCAAAATGACAAAGTAGCAAGGATTAAAAACTCTGCTATTTTGTCACATTGCCACTTTGCAACTCTGCGACTTTGCAAGAAACACCCCTAACGTTATTGCGTGTCAGTTGACCTTTGTCTACAAGCCCTCATTTTAATAAAATGGCATCCACCACTCTCATTTCCCACCCACAAACTGTGCAACAGCCCACTTTTTCGATCCAGTCGCCTTTTCGGCGCACGATGCGCCGCTTACTCAACCATCGCTCGGCTCAGATAGGCTTGGTGTTACTTGGCTTTATTTTCTTAGTTGCGTTACTCGCCGATGTTATCTCACCTTATACCTACGAAGACCAAATTCGCGAAGGCGGCGTAAAACCTCGTGCAACCCCCTGTATTCATGCGCTTGGCTGCGAACCTGAAAAACCTCAGTTATGGATGGGCTTAGATAGCAACCGCCGAGATATCTTTTCACGGGTGATTCATGGCTCGCGTTTGTCTCTGCAAATTGGGTTTGTCACCACCGCACTCTCATTAATTGTAGGCACACTCTTGGGGGCGATTGCGGGTTATGCTGGCGAAGCAATTGATAACCTAATTATGCGTATTATGGATATTTTTCAGGCCTTCCCAAGTTTGTTGTTGGCAATTGCCATTGTTACGGTGTTGGGCACAGGCTTAATTAATACCTTGCTCGCCGTCGCCATTGTGTCAATTCCGGGTTATGCTCGCATTGTGCGAGCGGCTGTCATGAGTGTCAAAGAACTAGAATACATCAATGCCTCACGTGCCTTGGGGTCTTCACCATTGCGCATTTTATTTACACGCTTGCTGCCAAATTCGATGACACCCGTCATTATTGCTGGCACATTAGGCGTGGCTGGCACCATTCTCGAAGCCGCCGGTTTGTCATTTTTGGGTTTGGGGGCACAGCCGCCTTTGCCCGAATGGGGGTTGATGTTGGGTGAAGAGCGTTCCAGCGTTTTTAGTGCCCCGCATTTGCTGGTTTTTCCGGGCCTTGCGATTGTTATCACCGTATTGGCATTCAATTTGCTGGGCGATGGGCTGCGTGATGCCCTCGACCCACGTAAGAAAGCATAGTACTTATTTCCAACCCATAACAGTTGTAACCTATTAGAAGATACCGCCGAAAGCGCTTTCGGCGGTTTCACTACGTTAGGGGATCAACCATCATGAAAACGTATACTGATTTCACTATGCCCTCCACTAACTACGGCAGGTGAGGTGCATAAAAATCACTCATTAAAAATTAAACTGGTATGATTTCATACACATAAAAAGTAGGTCACCTAAAAAAATCTTGTCTGTCCTCAAACAAACCCCCGTCAAAGCCCTGCCATTTTCAAAGCAGATGGGCTTTCGCAAAGTGCTCAATCAACGGATTGATGACTTTATGAAAACACAAAACTTGCCAGCGCGGGATGTGCCCGCCATGTATTTAAAAACAGGCATTATTTTATTGTGGTGGCTTAGCACCTACCTAATCATCATATTGGGTGGGTTACCTATGTGGGCCAATGTACTTTTATGCATCGTATTAGGCTGGGCTTATGCTGGGGTGGGGTTTTGCATCATGCATGATGCCATTCACGGTGGGTATTCAAAACATGCCAATATTAACAAACTGTTTGGTTTAACCATGGAGATGCTGGGCAGCAGCAGCTTTATTTGGCGGCAAAAGCACAATGTGTGGCATCACACCTATACCAATATTTCGGGGTTAGACGAAGACCTCGAAACCAATGGCCTATTGCGCATGACCCCCCACGAACCTTGGAAGCCAATGTTTCGTTTTCAACATATTTATGTGCCATTTGTTTATAGCCTAACCGGTTTTAGCTTTTTCTGGCGTGATTTTAGGGTTTACTTTACCGGTAAATCTGATGATCATCATGCTTACCCTAAAATGAATTTCAACGATAAAATCATTTTTTGGGCGGGAAAACTATTTTTTGCAATGGTTTTGTTAGTCATTCCGATGTTTTTCTTTGTGTGGTGGCAAGTGCTGCTTGGCATGATCTTGACATTGATGACAGTCGGTGTAACGCTCGCTGCTATTTTTCAATTAGCACACGTCATGGAACCCGCCGAGTTTCCTGAACCTGTCGGCGACCCATTACATATTGAAAACGAGTGGGCGATTCACCAAGTTGAAACCACCGTTAACTTTGCCCCTAAAAACCATTTATTAAATTGGTATGCTGGCGGCCTCAATTTTCAAATTGAGCATCACCTTTTCCCGCATATTTGTCATGTCCATTACCCCAAACTATCGCCCATTGTGCAGCAAGTGTGTGCCGAATTTGGCGTAAGTTATTACAGCTACCCCACTTATTTCAGTGCGCTGATCGATCATTTACGCTCGCTTAAACATTTAGGCAACCGTCAATTTTCAATGGCAAATGGCTAACTTTAACCTTCTCACTTAAATATCTGCCCATCTACTAACTCAAGCACTTCGTCGGTATATTCAAGCGTCATTAGATCATGGCTTGACATGATGAGTGTGAGTTGTTCTGTGGTTACGATATTGCGAAAGATGCTCAAAATCTCACGGGCGGTGCTGGTGTCTAGCTCGCCCGTTGGCTCATCAGCCATTAATAGGCGTGGGCGGTTGACCAAAGCCCGCGCAATGGCAACCCGTTGTTGCTGTCCGCCACTCATCTCGTTCGGGCGATGATCGATCCATTTGTCAAGGCCCACCAAGTTTAAGCATTCGCGCACCCGTTCGCGGCGGGCTTTGCCCGATGTTTTGGCCGCGATCCGCATAGGTAGTTCTACATTCTCATAGGCCGAGAGCGAGGGCATGAGCGCAAAAGCCTGAAAGACAAACCCAACCTGATTGCGTCGCCATTGTGTGAGTTGTGCATCATTAAATTGGGTAATATTTTGCCCAAAACAATGCACCGAGCCAACACTAGGCCGATCAAGCCCACCAATACAGTTCAGCAGGGTCGTTTTGCCGCTACCAGAGCGCCCTTTTACCCCAACCCAGCGCCCTACTGGCACAGTTAGGTTAATTGACTTTAAGGCGTAAACAGCTGTATCGCCTGCCCCATAGGTGCGGGTGAGATTACGGATATCAATAGCAATCGGAACCTCTGTCACAATATACGCATGATAGCCGACTTTAGCCATGCGTGTAAACTCAGCAAACGGCATATAATTTTGGTGTGATAAGGTAATATTTGCTTTTATATGGTGTCTATACAACCGAGGAATAATAACAATGAATTTAAATCCATTTGCCCGAAAAGAAGCCGAAGATAAGATCAAAATGGAAGGGCGACTGCCCCCGGGTCAGTCTTTGACCAATCGTTTTCCGGTGCTGCATTATGGCTCGGTGCCGCGTTACGACTTGGCGAAATGGGATTTTCGTATTTTTGGAGAAGTTGAAGAACCTGTGCGTTTTACATGGGATGAATTTTTGAAATTGCCCATGCGTAAAGTGAATATGGATATTCACTGTGTGACGCGCTGGAGCAAATTTGATACTGAATGGGAAGGTGTTTGGATGCAAGACTTGATTGACCAAGGTATTGTGAAGTTGAAACCGACGGCCAAGCACGTGATTGAACATTGCGAATTTAACTTTACTACTAATGTCGATTTGGCGCATTTTATGAAGCCAACGACCTTATTGGCAGTGAAATATGATGGCAATTGGCTCGACCCCGATCACGGCTATCCGCTGCGGGTAGTGGTAGGCCAGTTTAAAGAGAATAAAATGGACCCTGATGCTCGTTACTTTTGGAAGGGCGGCAAGTGGCTGCGTGGGCTAGAGTTTAGCCGCATCGACAAGCCGGGGTTTTGGGAGCAGGCCGGTTATCATAATATTGCACGGATTTGGCCGGAGGAACGCTTTGAAGGCGGGTGGTAGATTCGCCCCAAGGGTAATAGGTCGGGCGTGTTGGGTGGCGTGAGGTTGCAAGTCAATTTTGCCATAAGTTGCCCGTCGGGGTTCCGGCTCAAGTGGCATTCGACATTAAGGCGTTGTAGGCAATATTTTTTTGTCTCGCGGTCTGCTTCTTTGATGAGTTCACAATAGGCGGCGGCGCTGCGCACCAAGGCGGCTTGCTCGGCTTGGCTTATTTCGCCTTGTTCGATCTCTTGGGCCAGTATAGCGGCCTCGGCTCGGCATGATTCAAGGGCGGCGCTTTGGCGCTTTACTTCATCGCGCAAGATTTTCAGCTCTATTTCGGTTGAATCGGCATAAAGCGAGACATTGCGCCCGATGCCTTTCTCTAACTTGGTGATGTGGGTTTGCAGGTGTTCGTATCGGGTGCGTCTTGGGGCCAAGGTGCTGATTCGCTCGGCGGCTATTTTCTCTAACGCGGCGATTAATTTTGTTGTGTCGCATAAAAGACTGCTTAACCAGTCCCACACGATGCTGTCGAGCGTCTTGGCTCTAACGTATGGCTCTTTGCAAGTTCGGGCATATTTGATAAGCGTATTGCCTGAGCACATGTAATATTGATAATCGGCGGCTTTGTTTTTGCCCATCATGCGACGACCACACGCGCAAAATACGCGGCTGGTCATAAGGTAATGATGCCGGTGTGAGTTGCGTTCTTTATAGCGGTTGCGGCTGCGTAGCGCTTGGGCGGCCTCAAATTGTGCCGGGTCAATAATGGCAAGGTGTGGCGCATCGGTGATGATGTCGCCGTATTGCATTTTCCCGATATAGATCACGCGAGATAGGATTATTTGCACAAGGCGCTTTTGCCAATAGCGGCCTATGCGCGGGTGGGGCTTGGTGGTGCTTGGCACGGGCACGCCTTCATCGGTCAGCAAAACGCAAATTGCTTTAAGTGCAACGGGTGGGTTGCCGTTGTTGCCGGTGTAAAGATCAAATATCCGCTTGACAATGGCGGCCTGAGCTTCATTAATCACTAATTTGGATGCTTTGCCGTGCCCGTCTCGGTTGTAGCCGTATGGCGGTTCGCCTTGCCCCACCCATGCGCCCGATTTGGCTTTTGCCTGTCGCCCACCTATTGATCGGGCTTTGATCTTGAGGCGTTCCTCTGCGGCTCCGAGGGCTTTGATGTGGTCTATGGCACTGCCCCACATGCTGAGGTCGGTTTTGCCCCCATCGGCAAAATGCAATTCGGCGTTGGCGTTGCGAATGTCTCGCCGTGCGATGTGGATCTCGATTAGGTCTTCGTCACGGGTGATTCTGTCCAGCCGGTGAAAGATGACGACATCGACGGCTTTACGATCAAGGTAACTGTATAGCTGTTGGCCCCCGCTGCGCTCTCTTAGCGAAACTGTGCCGCTGACCTCATCGCTTATTTCGGTGATGATGGTAAAGCCGTGCAGCGCGGCATATTTGCGCATTGCGTCAAACTGTGCATCAAGTCCCCAAGCGTCGGCTTGGTGGGCGGTGCTAACACGGGCGTAAAGTATGGCTCGTTTGCTCATATGGTTTTTTAGCGTTCTACTTTCGTTCTACCGCACAAAATACGCGGTAGAACGGGCTTTTCGATGTTCTTCTTCTTCTTCTTCTACCTCGTCAAATTTGGCCTATTTGGGCTGTTTTGGGGGCCGGTAGAAGAAGAAGAAGAAGAAGACCTACGGGCTGATTTAGGGATACACAAGGGATGCAACTGCCGATTCGGCAGTTGCATCATTCAACAGGGGAAGAAGACCTACGGGCTGATTTAGGGATACACAAGGGGCGGTTGTGTCTGGTGTATCCCTAAAGATTATGCGGCGCTGGTTACAGCTAGGGCCGTGTCCCATATTGTGACCAATTGCCGCCAATGTTGACCGCCTGCCGTTTTGCCCAAGGCCGTAAGCACGTTAGACTTATTGACCGGCTTTCCCTCGGTGCGTAAAGATTGCATGGCCTTGATGACGGCCCCAAGGTTGACCTCATTGGATGTCGCAATCGGCGACGCTGTAGCCAGCGGCGGCGTAAGCTGGGCGGGTGGCTGGGCCAGTAGCGGTATTGCTTCATCAAACATATTGCCGCGATGTGTTGGCCAGTCGGGTATCTGGCACGGCTCCAAAATATCAAGATCGGGCAAGGCGGCTTGTAGCCTTATTGCTTCGCCGTTGATGGTGCAAATAAATGCACCACGCCCGGCCAGCAGTTCAGCACCGGTATCGCTTATACCGGCTGCCATACGTGCGTCGGTGGCGTTGCCCACTTTGCCGACAAAGCGAAGCGGCAAATTTCGCCTCAAATCTTCGGGCAGGCTTTTGCTGCTAGGGTTCTGAGTGCAGCCGATGATATTAATGCCGGCTGAACGACCACGTGCTGCAATGCGGCTGAGTAGATCAAGCGCTGCTTTGCCGCCTGCCAGCGCGGTATCTGCCAGCTCATCGACGTAAACAACGATACGGGGCATTGCATTGCCGTTGCCACGTGATAACATGACGCTCACAACATGCTCAAGGGCTAAAAATTGCTCATCGGGCGTAACCGCAATGGGCATGGGCATATGGTGGCTGAGGTTGCGTATTAGGCGCTCGTCACCGCCTTTCGGGTCAAGCACAATCACGTTTAGCCGGTGTGGTCGGTTTAAGTGCGTGAGGCTGGTCAAGATGGTTTGGGCAAGCACCGACTTGCCGCTGCCGGTCGTGCCTGATATCAGCAGGTGGGGCGTGTGGCTACTGGCAAAGTTGATTGCAAGGGGTTCGCCGTCTTCGCGTAAACCGACAACGGCGTGATATTCCCCAAGATGCCCATAGCGGCTGATAAGGTCGGACAAAAAAACATTGTTGCCCGTGTACCGGCGAATCTCTCGAATATGGATAAAGCCCTCAATTTGGGCCATGCTTATTTTGTCGCTGCGCATGGCCTGAGCAATGATTGCACGGGCTGAAAAGATGCGGTCGGGCGATACGTTGACGGCGGGTTGTAAAACGAAGATGCGCCCAAAGGCGGTATCTTGCCCGCCAACAATGCGCCCATGTAGCCGGTGCACGGCTAACGCGGCCTCGATGCGGTCGGAGATGGTGTTTAGAACGTGGGCGCTGGTTGCGGCTTGATTATTCATCGCTTCACCTCGTCAACAATAGCCCAATTTCGGGCCTTGTTTGCCTGTGGCGGGGTGTATATCAGTGTTTCGTCGTATTGTGGGCCAGCGGGGGCGCTAATGGCTTGCTGGGGGGCATGTTGGGGCAATTGTCGGGGCAATGGGTATTGCACATGGTATACGCCCATGTCGATAATGTGATCGACATGTTGCCGATTTTGTGGTTTTCGCCGCGTTAACCATATGATTATCGGTGTTGCGAATGCCCCAATGGGTAGCACAATCAATAAAATTCCGGCCGCGTCTTTTGCCGATTGGCTCATGCCGGCGACAATTTGATACGCGCCAATCGCACAGGCGGTGATGATACCGCCTGTGATGCCTAAAAATAGGGCGATAGGTAAAGGGTTTTGATTTGTATTCATGATCTTTTTATGTAAAATTGAACTTGAGCGGGGCGCGGTTTTGATCTTCCGCGCTGCTGGTCATCGGTTCAGGATGGCAAGCACCCGCTTATTTTTATTTTTTGGCCTCTGTTGCTTGGAGTGTTTGAAGGGTGTTTAGTTGATTTGCCCCTTCATTGGCAATATTAATTTGCACATTGGGCAGCTTGACACGTCGCACCCGTGCCAACATTTCAACGGCTCGAAGGTATCGCACTTGTAGCATTGTCAGGCGTTTTTCCCAAAACATGCCCAGGGTTAGGGTATGCTGATTTTTGTGAATGGCTGAATAGTCGCGCTCGGCAACCCATAAGCGGAGATAACAGGCGATGACGTGATCTATCAGGTGTTGCTCTAATTGGGGTGCGTCGGCATATCCGTATTTGGCATACATGGTTGCAATTTCAATACGCATCATTTCGCTGGTCAATGCGTTGCTAACGTTAAGCGCATTTACTACGGTGTCTGTTGTGTTGGTGATTATGCGCGAAAAGCGTTTTCGGTAATCACCACTCAATATCTCGTGCAATTGTCGCAACTCGTCACGGGTGAGGTCTTTTGTATTTGAGGCTTTTCGCAAAAGATCATCTTCTATTTTGTTTTTTGTTTTTAATGCGTTTGGGTCGTTTTCCGTTTCTTTCGCCATGTGCCTTTATGTTGGTGGTATCCGGCCAATTTCATAAAATCAGCCAATTGCCGCTTTAAATTTACCTCATTTGCATCTAAAATCGCGTCAATTTCAGCGTTTTTATCGTGTTTTTGGTGTTTTGCAAGGCGTTCTAGGGTGCGTTTGTCTTTTTCTGTTTCTTGCAAAATTGCCAGATATTCAGCGAAACCGTTATTCACATATTGGCTTATTACGCGCTTGCCAATGCGGGTTTTTTGGTAGTAATATCGTTTTTTGCCGCGTTGCTCCCATCCCATATACCCTCCTAAAAGCGGGGTTGTGCAATCTGTGTAGCACAATCCCGCGTATGCGTGGGCGCTGCAGGTATACATACTCATTTAGCGCCTATGGCGCTCATTACATCCTCAAGCCGTTGTGCAATTACTTGCCCATATTCGCCGATGCTGGGCGTATATCCTCGACTTTCAAGCCACGAAAATATCGCGCCTTCCCATTGGTCTGGGGTGATGTCTTGGGCGGGTTGTCCGACAATTTCGCGGCTCCATGCTGCCACGTCACCGCCTTGGCTCCAAAAATCGCCGATGTCTTTACCGGCGGGGACACGAGCACGTAAGGCCTTTGGCACATCGCGCTTAATGCGCTCATATCCTAAGTCGCCAGCATCATCGTTGTCATAGCACACAATGACGCGCTTGATGTTGCGTAGGGCGATAAGCCAGCGTAGAGACATGCCTTTGCTCTCACTGCCAAAAGTGACACACGCCACGCCAGCGGGGGCGTGTTGCTGGGCCAGCATTGCGTCAAATTCACCGGCGCAAAGAATTGCAGTATGTGCGTCTTTGAGTGCGTCGGCGTTCATGAGTGCAACCACATTGCCGATCACGCCCATATACTTATCGTATGTCCGGCCTGTGGTGCTGCCGGTAATCGGCTTGCCTACCAACTTGGGCGGGGTTCGGGTTCGCACCTGCCAAAGATCACCACAAATGATGGTAGGTAGGGTGAAACCTTGATACATCCAATGGTCATGCGCTCGGCGGTCGCTATGGTTATAGCCAATGCCCCACGCCTTTATCGTTTCATCGCTGAGGCCACGCCCACGCAAATAGTCGCGTGCTACGCTTGCCTTGGGTGTGTCTGACCACAAATACTGCACACACTCGGCTAAGGTCTGCTTCATGCGGTTTTGCCAGTCGGTAGCCGGTGGCATGTCGTAACGTGTCGGTTGCGGAGTTGGTTTTGCAAGGGGTTTAAGCGCTGCGACATCACCGCCCAAGGTTTGCACGGCTTGGGTAAATGTTAAGCCGTCTTTCTGTTTTACAAACTCGATAGCGTCTCCCCATTGGGGGTGGCACTGGTTGCACATCCAAATTTGTCGGGTTTTTTCGCGGTTATACTTAATTGCGAAACGGTCATGCCCTCCACACATCGGGCAAGGTGCGTGGCGTGTTTCGTTGCCACGTAAGGGGATTTGAAGCAGTCCAGCAAGATCAACCGCTTTTAAAAATTCTGTAGATATTTGCTTATTCATTGCTTTTCTTCCACGTGTTACACTTTTTTACCCTGTTACATTTTGTTACACTACTTTTGGGGTAACTCCTCTATAGCCCCTATAGGCTATTTACTAGAATAATCTGTAACAATCTGTAACATGAAACAATCTGTAACATTTATTGGTTTACACAAAAGCCAGAAACACCTCTTTTAGTTGTCTCTCCGACTCGTTTAATGATGCCAACTTCTAACTTTTTGGACTTGAGAGACCCGGCTAAACTTTTTGCGGTTTTGGGGTTATAGCCATTGTTTTTGCACCATGCGCCATAACTGGAATAAATTTTTTCGTTGTCGCAAAAATTCCCATTGCCCATCGTGCAACACTCGGCCAGCCATTGCCCCACTTCATCTAATTCGTTGCGGCGGTCTTGGGTCGATTGAATTACCACATCGGGGGCCTTAATGCCAATGCTGCCTGATTCATAAAATTTAATTGCCCCTTGCACCATCCACGCCAGCAAAGCCTTTTGATATGGCGTGGTCTTGAGTTTGGATTTAAGCTCAAAATCTTCTTTGCCAGCATATGAGTTCGGGAACTCAACCACGCGCAAACGAGACCAAATCGCGTCATCATCCGCGTCGGCATTTGGTGGCCAGTTTGAAACCATTAGAATTTTGAACTTGGGCCGATAGCTAAAAAAATCGCGGTGCTTGAATGCACACATCAAGGCATTGCCGCCCGTTAAGGTTTTTAGCTTGGCCCCGTTTAGCCGGTCGCGGCGGTCTGATTCATCGGCAATGACCAAGCGGCAATTGCGCAATGGCGCAAGGTCAAAATTATTTGCATCCGGGTCGCGTTTTTCAATCAAGGCGGCAAAATTAAGCGGCTTACACAGACCGCCCAATAGGTGCATGATGGCTTCGATCAATGTGCCTTTTCCGGCGCGGGTTTGGCCGTGCAGATAAAGCACAATTTCAAAGCGGGTATCGCCCGTCAGGCATAGCCCCAAAATGGTTTGCAGCCAGCCGGTTGTATTGGCTCCACCCTTCACAACACTATCAACAAAACCCTTGATTGGGGCTGTATCGGCGTTTTGCTCGTATGGCGTTGCCAGACACCACGTAAAACGAAAATAGCGGTTATGCGGCAAAATATCGCCGTTTTTGAGGTTTATCACCCCATTTGCCACATTCAGCAAATGATCGTGCGTGTCAAATTCGCTGGTTTTGGTAAAAAAGCGCGATTGCAGCAAATACTTGCAATCCCGAATTCGTTTCGCGTTTGGCGTGGCGGCGCTGATCACTTTTTCCCGCTGTGCATCAATGGCGGCGTGTTGGCGCGTACGCAACATTTGGGCGATGTCGTGATCGAGTGCAGCTTCTGCTCCTTCCGGCTCCCAATGTGTGCCGGTATATTTCAGCCAGCCGATAGCGTCCGAGTATGCGTAATCGGCCCCATGCAGTGCTGTAAATGCGTCGGCGTTGCCAAGGTCGTCCGGGCTAAACTCGGCCAGTTTTACCGGCGGTTGACCAATGCCGAAAACCTCGCGGCATTCACTATCACTAAGCACAGGCGCGAGCGCTGCCAAGGCGCTTGGTTCTGGGTCGCCTCGGTCAAGGCGCTTGCAAAAATCGTTGGCATGACCTCGATACCCGTTGAGGGTATCAAGGTCGCCCGAGGTGATGATTTCGCCTTTTATGCGGCGTTGGCAAAGGGTAATCAACTGCTTTTTCTCACTCATTATTTAGATTTAATGTGTTTTTGGGGTTTCGTCGGCGGTGTCGGTGGCCTTTCTGCTCTCGGTTCGTCAATGTTTGGTGGCGGGGTGGCGTTGGCGTTGGCGCGTTTTTTGTCAATAAAACGGATAACATCAGCCAATGCCAGAACAAAATCGGGTGGCGGGGACAATTCGATCTTTACCGGCGGGTAGGCGTTGGCGCTCATGCTGCACCGCCTTGGATGTAATCCATATTCATGGCCCAATTTCGGGCAATGGCGGCCTTGTGGGCGGCGTTGGTGCTCAAGCTGCGCTTTGCGGCGGCCTTGGCGGTGTGCCAGTCTGAGCGGTTGCCGGTCGGGTAGCGGCGCTTAAAGTCGTCATACGATGTGCTGATGCCGCATTTAAAAGCGGGCGCGGTTGGGGTGGCTGTGGTGGCCGGTGTAAAATTTGATGTATCCATGTTGATAACCTTGTTTATCAATTTGGCTAGAAGGGCGGTTGTGCAACTAACACAACTGCCCTTTGTTTTTTCGATAATGGTATTATACCAGATAATACGGTATAATGCGGTATCATGATAAATTATCCTGCAACTTCTGATAAAATAGCTTCCATGCCCAAAAAGACAAAGGCGAATGATCGAAAAGATGTTTCTGTGAGACTTTCTATTGAGACTTACGAGAAAGTCGAGCGCCTTGCTGCGATTGAAGATCGCTCCATCTCCAACTTTATTGCCCGAATAGTTGAGCAATATATT
>JAGWYZ010000069.1 GCA_018969115.1 Chloroflexota bacterium
GCCAATTTCACTACATCCCCCTGCCTACAGCAGGGGGATATAGTGAAATTGGCGAAAACTTGTTCAATGACTAATGTAACATATATACGAATTAGCAAAAGCCAATTCATAATTCGCAATTAAAAAAGGTTAGCGTTTGTTATAACGTTCCAAGGCAGCTTGTTGCACCTTGAGTGCCTCGTCTAAGCCGAGGGTCTTCAGTTCGTCTTGGAATTTGTCCCAAGCACTCATGGGTTCGGCACCGGTAAATACTTTGGCAAATACCTCGTCGAAACGGGTATTGATGGCGGTCATAACACGTGAGAAACCACGGCTTTCGTCGATAGTGGGGGCCACGTTTGGCAGCAAGCGTTCATTGCTTGGCTGCTGCCAAATGGTATAAGCGGCTTTTTGGTTGGGGAACTGGAGGTATTGCTCAAGATAGCGAATATCTTGCACAAAGGGGCCAGAGAAGTTGCTGCGGGAATGTTGTGCCCAGCTTTGAGCCAACGAGAGGGTTGGGTGATTGATGATGCTGTCTTTCATGCGTGGGTAGCCATTGGCCTCTAGATCATAGGTTACACCCTTTACGCCAAAGTTAAACAACAAACCACCCTCGGTTGAGAACGCATAATCGAGCCACTTAACAGCCGCTTCTACATCTTTACACGCCGAGGTAATACACACCCCCGGGCCGGGCAATTCATTATCTTTTTGACCCAAAATTGGTTTTTCGCCTGCCTTAAGCACAGGGTAAGCAACACCCATTAATTCAAATTCTTTGGGTTCTTTGCCACGCATCAATGCCGTAAAGTTGCCAATACCACCACCCACCAAACATGCACCGCTTGCCAACTTATTACCAGTCATCTTAGCTGCAAAGGCGGCACTGTCTTGCGCAATTAAATCGGGGTCAATATAGCCTTCTTTATACCAACTCACCATTTGCGCCAAAAATTCTTTAAATTCTGGTGCAGCGGGGCCAAACTTTACTTTGCCATTTTCTTGTGAAAAGCCATTCACAATGCCATAGCTACCCACAAAGGCCGGGTAGTTGCCGGTGAAACCACCTTTCCAGCTGCCTGCGGCCCAAGGGTTAAATGGATATTCATCAGCTTGCCCATTCTTGTTGTAATCTTTACCCTTCAAGGCTTTAAACATCTCAGTCCAATCATTAATGGTTTCTGGGGTTTTTATGCCATAAGTTTGCAATATATCTTTGCGCACAAATGGGCCAAAGAATGACTGCAAGCCCGGATTACCACGAATGAACGGGAACATAAACATGTCACCGTCATCGGTGGTGGCTTGTTTACGATAAAGCGGATTACTATCCAACACTTTCTTCAAATTCGGCGCCCATTTGTTAATGGCATCATTCAACTTGATGATCACCCCATCTTTCAAATATTTGGCTGGGCCACCGGGCAACGAAAACCAGTTCCCCCACTCCAACAAGTCTGGATATTTGCCGCTAGCAACCAATAAGTTGAACTGTTCAAGCGCCTGTGGGTTGTCGGTTACGTGTTGGAAATTGATCTTTACACCCGAAAGTTTCTCTAATTCTTTGTAACACGTTATTTCGTTGTAGTTCTTAAGGGTAGCAGCCACATTACCAGAAAGAGGTGCCCAATAAGTAAAAGTTGTGCCCGTGTTGACAGCAGGGGCCGCCGCTGCCGGTGCGGCAGTTGCAGGGGCCGCTGCCGGAGCAGCAGGTTTGGCAGGTTCAGCGGGTTTTGGCGCTGCGGTTGGGGTGGGTGCAGCACAAGCGGCGAGCGCAGTCGCGCCAGCGCCAACACCAGCAATTTTTAGAAATTTTCGTCGATTGATTGATTTCATTTTTCTCCTATGGTTTTATCTGAATAAAAAGAGATTGAAACAAGCGATTCGGTTTTAGGTTTTCTTGTCTCTTAATCTCCAACTCACTAAATTGAATCGGCACGAATGAATATTTAATCTCAAATATGATTATACGCATTACAAGTTAAGTTTTTACAATTGGTCAGCAGCCCAAGCCGTCGCCCGCGCCATCATCTCAGAAAAGACAAACTGCACGTCCCATTTATCCTCCTCGGTTGCGCTCATTTGCTCGGCTTTTACAGCGGCCTCGGCCTGTATCCTAAAGTCAACTGGCCGGCGGGTATCATTACGCAGCTCTAAGAAATATTTTAGCCAGCGTGTGCCATAGTGGGTGTGAATTTGCTCGTCGGCCCAATCAAAGTCCATATCGTGCGAACTCACGCGGTCGCCCCATTCACCAAAAATTTTAGCGCGTTCGGGCTTGGTGTGAATATAGGTGCTCTCGAAAAAGAAAATGATGCCAAGCCGAGTGAGTGCATCGCAACGCGCACCCGCGTCATATTGAAAGCTGCCCAAAGGCATCTCGCCCATCTCAAAGCCCCATTCACCCAAACGGGTGTAGCCCATACGACAATGGCGGATTTCGTCAAAACACCAACGGGCTGCATCAAACAAAAATTCGGCATCGGCCTCTTCAGCCAAATCAAAAATACAAGCTGCCGCCATTTCAGCCGCCCAAACTTCGTTTAAATGATGCACCCCTTGCCGCACCTGCAACTGTAGCCCGCTGCCAGCCCCAAATGAGCGGTCGAGGGCATCGGGCCAATAAAAGCGCACCTGTTTAAAACGCGGGTCACGCGCCCCATACCTTGCAATTTGAAATGGCGGGTGCTGGGTTGCACAATCAGGCATCGATTGAGCCGCTGTCGTTGCTAACAAATCGCCCATCGCTTGGGCCAAGGTTTGGGCACGTTCAGAGGCAGCTCCGTCCAACACCGCATCCCAGCGCGTGTATTGTTCGTCAATATCGCTGAGGGCTTGGCGCAAAATGCGGGTGGTCGGCGCGTCATCCAGCGGATCCATGATTTGCAAATAACGCTGATAGGCCTCGTGTAATTTTGGCTTAAGCGCATAACGCAAACCCCGCACAAAATCTAACTCATCGGGCGCATCGCGAAAAGCCCGCACCATGCGAATAAGCACATCATCTTGCCCAACATCAATATTACGCTCAGGGTAACGCAATTCAAGCACCCGTTGCCGCAATTCACGTGCCACCAATGCGTCTTGCCACAAAAATTCGGGCAACAATAATTTGCGTTCCCAATGCGCCGTATTGGGCATCCAACCCGCTTGCATCAATACCAATTCGCGCTGAATGAGGTAAAAGCGCTTGAGAATCGTAGCACTTTCACCCACCATCAACTGGGCGCGCGTGGTTTTGGCGGGTAATCGCAAAGTTGTGGTGGTCATTTTTATCTTAAATCATTGATTGTGATACTAAACCTCACCCTTAACCCTTCCCAAAGTGAGGGATTAGGGATGGGGAAGATGTCATGATCCGTCATTCATTTAAATGGAGTAGCCTTAAGGTGTTTTCAATCCGATCTGTGTCCCAAGCCCCATCAGCAATAAACACGCGATACTGTAACGACAATGTTTCTTCGGCAGGTAAAGTGTAGGCTTCGTCAAACATAAACGCAGCGCTAGCACATGCAAATGGTGTATTGCGCACAAACCATTGGGTCGGGTAACGCACATTGTTTGGCCGATCGGCAATAATCACGGTGCTATAGGCCAATGAATGATCGTGACGACCGACATAGGCCAACCAAGGTGAGCGTTGACTCATCAATTCTGGCCCAACGCGGTTATCCGATGCCAACACGACACCATCGTTAAAACTACGCGGGCCACGCCAAAACAAACCGCCATAACCAGCCATTGGGCGACCTTCGACTGTAGGTGAGCTAAAAACCAAATCGCGGCCACTCACGTTTTTGAGGGAAAACCCAAGCTGTAAAACCCAAAAGTCAGCCTCGGGCTGTGGCACAAACACTTCGATCTCGCGTGTTTCTGCCAATACCACTTCATCACGAATCGACTCCCATGCGATATTTTCAGCAATATGAATATGGTCATCCTCGCATTGCACAGACTGCCATCCCAAATGGCGTTGGATGCCGTAATTTGGCACACGCTTGTAACCATGCCCTGCCACCCAACTGTAACCACCCCAAAAATTGTCGCCCGAAACCGAGGTGCAGGTCATGCTCAACCCACAATGCCAAGGGTGATCATGTGGGCGCAATAACGTCACGGTCTCGCCGCCAAGGGTTCGCAGGGGGTGAAAATAGGGCTTGGGGCCTTCTTCACGCAGCGCCTTAGAATGGTAAACATAGCTAAACAAGGATCGCCCATTCAGCGACACGTCTAGCGCGTCTGTCAGATTGTCAATTAAGACCAAATTCATGTCAGCAACTCCTTTGCTAAATAGTGCTTCAGCGCATCTTCATCGGGTGCAACACCCAAGCCCGTGCGGTCATTCAAACATACAACACCGCCTTTTTCGATCTGGGTTTTGTCAGGAAATAAA
Source organism: Chloroflexota bacterium (assembly GCA_018969115.1). Taxonomy (GTDB): domain Bacteria; phylum Chloroflexota; class Anaerolineae; order J036; family Brachytrichaceae; genus AQU-03. The sequence continues at coordinate 4,376 of JAGWYZ010000069.1, forward strand.
GCACTCTCATCCATAAATTGGCTGCCATTCAAGGCCGCTGGCCCAACAAAACCAAAAGCCAATGCCAATTGGCAAGCCGCAATTTTTGTAATAAAGCCATCGGTCAAGCCGCTTACCAACAAGGGCAAACCGGCACTTTCAGCCACGGCTATTTGCTGCAACGACGGCCATAATCCGCCGCTGCGCGTTATTTTAATCACCAAATAATCAACCAATCCTTCTGCCGCATAAGCAAAAAAATCGGCGGGTGAAACCGAGCTTTCATCCACCGCCAGTGCCAAATGGGTGCTTTGTCGCAAACTGCGCATTTGGTGCTTTTGGTCAGCCAGCAGCGGTTGCTCTAAGATGTTAACACCCGCCTCACTAAATAATTTGGCAATTTGCCGAGCATCGTGCAACCGATAGCCTTGGTTTGCATCCGCCCACACAAAAGCGTCCTTATCAACCCGTTTGCGAATCGCAAGTGCCACGTCACCATCAGTTTGTGGGTCTACAGCCGCTTTAAAATTAAAATGCTTGAACCCCAACGCTTGGCCCGCGGCAATATCGTGAGCGATATCGTCAACCGTATGCGCTGTTAGGGTATAACTGAGCGCCATCTCGCGTCTCTCACGTGAACCACCCAAAAACTCGCGCAATGTGACACCAGCAGCTTGGGCACACAGGTCATGCACAGCAATGTCGAGCGCGGCTTTGGCAATAGGTTGGCCGGTGCTCGGCCCACGCCCAATCGCCATATGCATGCGCCGATGCAGCCCCCAGCGGTCATGAATAGACTGACCGATTAAGGCAGGTGCGAGATGATAGCGGAGGGTTGTCACCACAGTCTCTAATGTTTCATACGACCATTGGGGCACCGGGCGGCCTTCGCCCCAGCCAACTCGGCCTTCACTGTCGGTTACCTTTACAAATACATGCGGAGCTGTCCCACCTTTTGCCCCTGCCGAACCAGAGGCAAAAGTGAATGTCCGTGTTATGGGCAGACGAACTGGAAGGATTTCAACAGCAACAATTTGTGACATGATGTTAATCGCTTTATCGCCCAAAACGCGGCACAGGGTCACCACAAATGCTGTGATAAAACGGATCGTCCGGCTGAATTGAGCCGCGTGTTACTGGTTGACGGGTGGCGGCAGATTTATACAATGCAGTCAAAAATTCGATGGTGCGTAAAATGTCGGGGCCACTAACGGCTGGGCGCTGGTTTGCAGCCATGCTAGCCAATAAATGCCGCAATTGCGAGCCATGTGTCGCTGGCACATTTTCGGGTATATCGCGCCAACGCGCCTCGCGTGCATGTGATTCTGACCCGGGAGAAGCCGTAAAAGTCCAATTGGCATTATTATACGAATACAATTCCTTAAGTTCAGCGGTTCCATATTCAAAGTCAAAGCGAATATAGGTCTCTTGACGTGGGCTTATCACGCTGTTAACAATACTACCCATCGCCCCATTTTCAAATTTCACAATCGCCATCGACACATCTTCCACCTCAATATTGTGATACAACGTGCCCATAACAGCGGTCACTTCTTTCCATTCGCCCAATTGGTATAAAAAGAAATCCATCGCATGAATCCCATGCCCCATAGTCGGCCCGCCGAGTTCGGTGGCCCATTTGCCGCGCCACGGCACTTGATAATAGGCAACATTACGATACCAAGTTGTATTACATACCCCCACCATTGGGCGGCCGAGTTCACCCGCAGTAATGAGGCGATTCACATGCTGCCCTGCCGAGCCAAAGCGCCATTGAAAAACACTGCTGCAATAGTTTCCACTCGCTTGTTCGGCGGCAAAAATGCGATCAAGTTCAGCCAATGAGCCACACAATGGCTTTTCGCACAACACCCATGCACCAGCATGCAAACATTTTACCGATAGATCACAATGGGTGCTAGGCGGGGTGCAGATCAGCACCAAGCGCGGCTGCTCTTGTGCCAACATCTCATCGACATCGGTATACCCACGCGCCACACCATTCTCAGCACAAAATTGGTCAACCCGTGCGCGGTCAATATCCACCGCAGCCACCAGTTCAACTTGTTGGCCTTGCTCACGCAGCCCACGCACATGCGACCCAGAAATGCCGCCAGTCCCAATAATTGCAACAGGAATTTTCATATTTTTAGCAGAATAAATTTCTCTTAGTTGATTGATTGGTTGATTAGTTGACTTGTGTGAGTCATAAGTCGACTAATCAACTACTAAACCAATCAACTAATCAACTACTAACCCCCAATGGCCGCCTCAATCGCCTTAATCGCCGCGATTTCACGCGGCAAATGCACTTCTGGCGCGTTATCGGCAGGGTCGGCCCAACAATTGATGATCCATTCACCACTAATAAACCCGTCATAATTCATGCCACGCAACAATTGCAATACCCGTTTGTGATCATACGCGCCTTGCCCAATGGGCAAAAACACTAACTTATCGGCATCCATCGTGCCATCGTGAAAATGCACATGCCGAATAAAGGGCTTGATCGCGCCAAAAGCCTCATCGACGCTCACTTTTGCCACGCGGCTGGTATGCTGATAATCCCAGTTACACATCAAGTTCGGGTGGCTGACACGCCACAAAATTTCGGCCACGTGATGCGGGTCACACCACGCATCATGCGTCTCTAACACCAACGTCACCCGCTTTTTAGCCGCCACCTCGGCCAAGCGCCCAAGATTGGTAATAACCGAGGCCATGGCCTGCGTACGGGTGATCGTGTTTGGGAACATGCCGCCAAACACCCGCACATACGGCGAGCCAAGGTCATGGGCGATGTTGATCGCGGTGGTCACTTCTTCATCGGCCAATTTTGCGGTGGCTGAATCTGAGGTTTTTGCGCCAGTGCTGATGCAGCAAATGGCAATGCCGCTGGCCTCAGCTTTGTGCCGTGCTTGAGCGCGATCATCGGCGCTAGTATTGCCATCAATATTAAATTTGTGGCCCCAGCCCACCCGCAATTCAACACCGGCGTATCCGTATTGTGCCGCGCCAGCCAACATTTGTTCAAATGTCCATTGGGGGCACGAGGAAGACATAAATGCGTATTTCATTTTAAATTTTATTCAGAGGGGCAGAGTTGCAGAGTTGCAGGTGGCAAAGTGGCAAGTAGCAAGTGGCAAAGTAGCAAGTTATAACCTTGTTACTTTCTACCTTGCTACCTGCAACTCTGCCACTTTGCCACTTTGCCACTGTGCCCCCTACTACACTGCCACTTTACAACTTTCACCACTTGCAGCACTGGCATAAATGGCATCAAACATACTTTGAATGATGAGCGATTTTTCGAGCGGGGTGGTTGGTGCGCTACCCTCACGAATGGCACGCGCAAAATCGTGAATAGGCATCCCATGTTGTTGATCCCACGTTTCTGTGCCCTCCCACAACAATTCACTCACCGTGCCTTTGTCAGTCGGATGATCAAACCATAATTGCTTGCCCGGTTTCTCCTTCATCCACAGTCGCAATGTACCTTTATCACCAATCATCTGCCAAATCTCATCGCTGGCACTACTGGTAAATTCACCGCGCTCATAAGTAAACACCACCGGTCTATCGCTGCTGGTATCGATACAATCGACAAACGCCACTACATGCGTCTCGGCATCGCTCGATGGGTGGGCATAACTGGCATAAGCCTCGATATTGGGAAAAGTGCGAGCCATTACGCGCTGCGGCTGCAAACGCCAGCCCAACAAACCAAACATATAGTCACAGTCATATTGGCCCCAATTCATCAAAATGCCGCCGCCGTTTAGGTCTTTGCGCAAGCGCCAGATGGGCGGTGGATTAAATGGCATGGTCGGCGGGGCCGCCATGACCGCTCGCACCCGCACCACGCGAATTTGGCCTAACGCCCCGGTAGCAATAAAATCTTTTACCACCTTGGCCGATGGCAACCCATGATAACGACATGAACAACACGCGCCAATACGGTTGGGCATTGGTGAAGCTTTTTGCGCCGCCAACAATTCGCGCACCTCAGCCGCATTCATCGCCACCGGCTTTTCAGTCAACACATGTTTGCCTGCCGCAAACGCCTTTACACCCATTGCCGTACGCAAGTTGGCTGGCATTGCCAACACTACCCCATCAATATCTGGGTCAGCCAATAATTGATCCGCGTCAGTATAAGTTTTGGGGATGGAAAATGTATTGGCAGTATTTTGCAATACATCTTCGCGTACGTCACAAATGGCGGTCACTTGCGCCCCATCCAAAGTCTGGGCCATCTTCAAATGCATTTGCCCAATCACACCCAACCCAATAAGACCTAAATTTATTTTTTTCATTTACTTTTATTTGTTTATACGCCATTTGCGCGTTCAGCCAGCGCCTTTTTCTGAAAAGCCAGTTCTAAATAACGTGAATAAGCATTTTTGCTGGTATCGATATGCTCAATCACGGCTCGCTCGATCATAGCATCGTCTTTGGCCTTCATCGCCTTTAGCATGTCCCAATGCTGCTTTTGGGCATATTTCACCCGCTTGGCAAATACTTCATTGGCATACATTTTGCGCAAGCGGTCCCAATGTTGCATGGCACGAGTGAGCGTAATCTTTACCAGCCGCATTCCGGCACAATCACAAATATATTGATGCATTCGAATATTGGCAATCGTCCAGCCATCCAAATCATGGATGAGCGTGTCCATCTCAACAATCATGGCTTCAATTTGCTCAAATTGCTCATCACTACATAATTTGCTGGCCCCGCGTGCACTAATTAACTCGGTAGCACCAATCAGCGAAAATACCTCATCAAATAATGATAGTTTTACATCAGACACGACAGCACTGGCATGCATTTGCAAATCAACAAACCCCTCGGCATGTAATTGCTGCAATGCTTCACGCACAGGGATTTGACTGACCCCCAAATTGGTGGCCAGTTCATCAATAATTAAACGCTCGCCGGGTTTCAAGATGCCATTAATAATGTTATCGCGCAAGTGATCAAGCACAATATCTTTCTTGCTGCGCACAAGCATATTCACCGACATCGGTATTTTCGAAGTGATCCCATTTCCCATAGATACATCATATATACATACATCATAAAATCATATATCGGGTATTATGTGAGACACAGTATATATCAATTTTGTAATGGCTTATCGATCTTTGCCTATATCAATAAAATGCTGTGGTCTATGTCCGCGCATTTTATTGATATAGGCACTCTTTAACTACTGGCAGGCTGATACACTAAGCAACAATAGATCGGATAAATACAAATATATATCGGACATCTTCATTGAAGAAATCAGATATTTCATCTAAGATAAACCCCAACATGACACAATTAACCCCTACCCACGAAAATATTAAAGTTGATACCGGTGAAGTCGAAGGTGTAGTGATTGATCTACACGACCCAAAGTTATATAGCCGCAAAGCAGTGATTGAAGGTGTGCAAGGTGGCTTTGATGCCATCACAGAGGCCCATATTGCCCAATATCGCGAATATGGTTTTTTATCAATCGAAAATGCATTTACCCCTGATGAAGTACGAGATGGGTTAAATGGCATGGTGCACCTCATCAACGGTAGCAATCCTGACTTTCGCGGGGTGCAATTTGAGGCCAGCGTGCGTGGCAAACTTGACACCATTACCAGCCAACAACGCCAAGATGCGGTGCGCAAACTCATGTGGTTTGTCGATTATGAGCCGCGTTTGCATGCCTTGGCTTATCATCCAAAACTTATTGCCCTGCTCAATCAACTTATTGGCACAACCCCCATTATGTTTCAAGACATGGGCCTAATGAAGCCACCCAAAATTGGACGCGAAAAGCCTTGGCACCAAGACAAAGCCTATTTTAATATTGACACCCGTGAGCGGGTGGTGGGTTGTTGGATTGCGCTTGATGAGGCCACAGTCGATAATGGCTGTATGCACCTTATGCCACAATTCCCATTACGCCCAATCGTGCATTTCAAACGCCGTGACTGGCAAATTTGCGACACCGAAATTTTAGGCAATGAATGCGTGGCCGCACCACTCAAACCGGGTGGCATTTTGCTATTTGATGGCTTACTTGTTCATGGCACGCCCCATAACAATAGCAGTGCGCGCCGTCGTGCCGTTCAATTCCACTATCACGGTAACCAATACCCCAAAATTGACAATACCGACCGTTTAGCTTTATTTGGCAGCGAAGGCAAAGAGGTTTATTGCTAGCACAAGCTGAACAGTCAATTTTACGATCTCTCCATCACCCTACGCTTGAGGGAGAGATCGTAAAATCGACCAAACCTTTCATCAACTAGCGCATTAGTTTAGCCCGAAATTCAGTCGGAGTGCAGCCTGTTTTTTGACGAAACTGTTTAGAAAAGAAAAAAACATCTCGAAACCCCAGCACAGCGCTGATCTCGCCAACAGAAAGGCTCGTTTCAGATAACAATTGTTTTGCACGGTTAATTCGTGCCATAATCACAAATTCTTGCGGCCCATGCCCAATTACTTGGGTAAAAACACGCGAAAAGTAATCAACACTATAGCCCATTGAATGAGCTAACTCAGCGACAGCTGGCACCCGCCCTGAATATTCGCAGATTTGATTTGCTAATCGCTGCATCATTTCTTGATGTCGTTTTTCACTTTTCAGGGGTGTTATTAATCGGGTTAAACTGGTTTGTTCGTGTACTAAATCAGATAGCAAAGCCCCAAACAAAGTCTCGGCAACAGCATGTGAATCAACAGCAACATCACTACGTAACATAATAATGCGCCGCATCATCATATCAGCATAATCCAAGTCACTCACCTTCATCACTTCAAATGGTGGCATAAAATCTGACAAATAATCGCGCAATTCAAAATGAAAAAAATTAACCCCAAGCGGTGAATCGGGTTCATGCGTCGCTTCATATCGTCGCCCGGGGCGCATCCACAAACACACCCCGGGTGATAATTGAATCTCTTCATCGTTAGTCAGCATTCTGCCTCTGCCAGCCCAGACATACCACAAATCAAAATCGGTCAGCCGTGATGCCCAATCTGAGCCTAAATGCCAACCTGGTTCGCAACGTACACGGTTACATCGCTCGGTCAAACATGTTCGATATGGAAATAAGATGTCTATTGGCATAACGGATAACAACAAAAGCGACAAACTATAACATAAGTTAGACGAGTACAATAAAGCTATGAAATTCGCAAAATTTGTATTAATGGGGTGTGCCAGTGCACTCGTCGCATGTCAATCCCCACCAACACCACAGCCCACTGTCATCCCAGCAACCGCTCCACCAACCATTGCCGCCACACCCACCTCGCGCCCCAAAACCGAGAAACAGCCGGTTACGGGGGGGCCGACGATCTTGCGCGAAGGGGTTTTAGTGCGACGAATTGTACGAGCGCCAAATGGATCAATTCGTTTAACCCGCGATCCCATCAGCGGCGATATGTTTTTACTCAATCCGAATCAAGATATTTATCGCATTATTTTGGCACAAGGGGATCAATCAGCAGCCAATAAAGTAATCAGCAAAACTGACCTCGCCACCCCCGGCACCGCCACTGGCATGGCTTTTGGAGCCGATGGGGCGCTCTATGTTGTCATTAATGACAAAGTAGGCAATGATAAAACTCAAGCCATTGTCCGTAAAGGGGTGATGAACGCAGGTGGTGGGCGCAACTGGAACACGTTTGTAACCTTTGGACCCTACCCTGCAAGTAACACTCAATATGATCATCAAGTGAATGGGATTGTCGTTAGCCCAGACAATAAGTTTGTCTATATTAATAGCGGGGCACGCACTGATCATGGCGAGGTGCAAGATGCGAAAGGCGCTCACCCCAATACCCGCGAAGTTGCACTTACCACCAAGATATTCCGCATCCCAACCAATAGTGAAAACATCATATTAGGCAATGATGATGAAACATTACGTAAGACTGGTTATGTATTTGCCGATGGCGTTCGCAATGCTTACGATCTCGAATTTGCACCAAATGGGGATCTTTTTGGCGTAGACAATGGCCCTGATGCTGACTTTCCAGACGAGTTGAATTGGCTGCGCGAAGGCCAACATTATGGCTTCCCATGGCGTTTTGGGGCACAAGATAACCCGCAGGCATCGCCCAGCTATGAACCAAGCCAAGACAAACGCTTAAACACCGACTTTTTGGCTGTGAAAGAAAAGATGTATGCCAACGATCCAAATTTTCCAAAGGCCCCGTTGCTCAAAATGACTGACCCAATTGCAAATATTGGGCCAGATGCCACTCAATACCGTGACGATGACGGTAGCCAACGCGACACTGCCAGCGAGAACAAGCCACATTACACCTTTACCGCGCACCGCTCGCCGCTGGGCTTGGTCTTTGCCGATACAACCCTGCCTTACGATTTTCGCCCAGACGGGGCTACGCTCAGCGCCTTTATTACCAGTTGGGGGTCTGCCGGAGGAAGCCTTTCAGATATTGGCAAAGACTTACTACATTTACGTTTGACAAAAAAAGGGGATCAATACGAAATGCAAGCCAATCAAATCGCCAAAAACTTCAAACGTCCTATTGATGCCGTCCTCATCCGCAATCAACTTTATTTGTTAGAACATGATCCAGGCGGCGCAATCTGGGAGCTGACGTTTGAGTAATAAAAGGTAATTCACGAGTCATAAGTCACGGATAATTACTCGTGACTCACGACTCGTAAAAAATCTATTCTTCGCGCAAGACGTAGCCAACGCTACGCACAGTATGAATGAGACGCGCCTCATTATTGGCCTCGGTTTTTTGACGCAAATAACGAATATACACTTCGAGCACATTACTTTCGCCACCAAAATCATAGCCCCACACGCGATCAAGAATCTGTTCGCGGCTGAGCACTTGGCGTGGGTTGCGCATAAAATACTCAATCAAGTCGTATTCTTTGGCCGTCAATTCAAACTGACGGGTGCCACGCTTAGCCAAACGGGTACCCGTATCAAGCGTCAAGTCTGAATATCGCAAAATTTCGGGCTTGGTGCTAGGCGCAGCACGGCGCAGCAGGGCATGAACCCGTGCCAATAGTTCGGGAAAAGCAAAGGGCTTGGTTAAATAGTCGTCTGCCCCTGTTTCCAAACCTAAAACACGATCACCTACCGCATCTTTGGCTGTCAACATAAGAATGGGCAAATTACTGGCAGCACGCAAACGCTTGCAAACCTCCAGCCCATCTAACCCAGGCATCATCCAATCTAAAATCACTAAATCAGGTGGGTTATCTCGGGCGCTCGATAAACCACTTAAGCCATCATTGGCAACTGTGACTTTATAGTTTTCATAGGCCAAACCACGCCTCAGCAAATCACGAATTGCTGGGTCGTCTTCAATTACAAGAACATGTTCCATAAGTTTAGTGTTTCTCAGAATGATAAGAATTTAATCGGTTTTACATTGGAGTTTTATGAGCATTGCATAAACTTCGTATAAGCATTTAGATGATTTTCACCAATCTCACGATATGCCTTGCTTGGCAGGCATATCGTGGGGTTGGCATATTAATCAACCTAATTTGAGCCGGCCACCTCTGAAACGCTAACCGGTTTTACAAATTTCAATAGATAGCTAAATGGGCTACCACTGCGACCTACCAATTTAAAACCAGCTTCAAGCGTCCATTCTTGAATAATAACTGGACGCACATATTGTGGCTCTAACAATTCTTCCCCAATAACTAAGACGCCACCCGGCTTTAACACCCGTTTAATCTCTTTTAGTGCAGCTAAGCGGTCGGGCATCGTCGGCAAGGCCGAGATCATCATGGCAGCGTCAACGCTATCATTCTCAATCGGCATCGCATCAAGAGGCGATATGGTCAGTTGCACTTGGCTACCCAATTGCGCCACATCTAAACGGCGGGCCACAAGTTCAATCATTTTTGCACGCCGGTCAACGGCATGAACCAACCCTCGTTGCCCGACCCGACGTGCTGCTTCGACTGTAAAAATGCCTTTAGCACAACCGGCATCTAAAATAACCGAATTACGATGCACACCCAACAAATCGATCACCTTACCCGGGTCTCGATAAAGCCGACGGGCTGGCGTGGCTAAAAATGCATTTAATCGGTCAGGGACATTCAACGGTGTAACACGCAAAAAAAGCCGAATAATAACTTGCGCGCCCAAAAAGCTACCGAAGATAAAAAATAAAGTGCGAATAATCCATTTCAGCATAGTCAATCTGATTATAGCCAGTAAAGGATGGGATTTTGGATTTTAGATTTTGGATTTAACAAACAAAACAATCCAAAATCTAACGGACTTCTACCGCCAGCCAATCGACCACCAAAGTACGCCCAGCGGCAGCATTCATCAAACGAACCCCAACAAAATGCTCGCCAGCCACAACGTTGGCCTCAGCCGTAAATTCTTGCCAAGTGCCATCCGATTTATTGGTGCTAAAACTAGCCATATGTTGAAAATTTTCTTCAAGCACAAACTGCACTGGCACATTGGAAGAATTTTGCACCCGCCCAGTTAACACCAATGTGCCAGCCTTCGGCAAGCGTACCCGTGCCAACAAACTGCCATTCTCGGTTAATATAGCGCTGGTGGGTGTGGCTGAATTGGTCACGGGCTTGCCATCAAACCGCTGCATGGTCTCAGCCTCAATTTGCAAACGCCCATCAACCGTGCGCAAAGGGTAGGCGTTGGCCTTAAACGGCGCAAGATACAACCAATCTGCAATCAAATTGCGATCTTCAGCACGTGGGCTTTCGGGCGATGGGTCAGGCAAACGCATCACAATGAAATGCACACCCGGCTCTAAATAAACCACCCCTTCAATATCTTGCCAGCCCGGGTTTTGTGCGGTCAAACGATGCCGCCCAATCACTTTAAAATCGGCCTCAAGTTGCACCACCAAAGGCACAGCCGAAAAATTGCGGGTGCGCACCCACAGGCTGTAAGTCATAGCTTTGCTCACTTGCACTGCCGCCACGCTCACCCCTTGCCCAAAAATCACCCCAACATTCGGGTTCTGATCAAAACGCAGGGCACGACCTTGCCAATCTTGGGTCGTTTCAGCCTCAATCTTAAGCATGCCATTGTCATCTAAGGCGCGGGCCACATATTTCGCCGCATCCAAACGGTTCAATTCCAACCAATCCAACGCCAACACATAATTTACCGTCAGGTCGCTGGTCAAGTTATTCACCAACTGCACACTCAATATATGCTTGCCCGCTTCAAGTTTAACCGGCACATCAAATGTTTGCCACTGGCCTGTAGGTGGCAATTCAAAACGTGCAATCGGTTGCAAATCACTTTCGACTTGAAATTTGACGGTTGCCGCCGATGGATTTTGTGCTCGCACACTCACCCGATATGTGCCAGCCGTCACCACATCCAGAGCGGCAATCCCGGTGCCCTGCACAAACATCGCCCCTATATTTGGGTCTTCTTTCAATTTCAACGACTTGCCATCCCAAAACTGCATGGTCTCGGCCTCAATACGCAACCCCGTCGGTTTATCATCCAACACCCGCGCCGCAAACAAGGCCGGGTCAAATAAATCGAAGCGAATATAATCGACCGTTAAATCACGATCTTTCTGCCCGGGCAACAAACCTTCAGCATTGTCATTCAAAAAGCGCACCCCAATCACGTGCAAACCCGGTTCAATCTCGACCAATTGCCCAAATTCGGTAAAGGTGCCATCGCCCTTGGTTAGCTCAAATTGGGCGATGGGTTTAAGGTCAAATTCGAGTTGCGCCTTCACTGGCGCAGGCTGCGAATGCTGCACCCGCATCCCCATCTGATATTTGCCAGCACGTTTAAAATCGACCACCGCATAGGCCGCCTGATTATGATAAATGGTGCCGACCAACGGATCTTTTACATATTGAATCTTCGTGCCATCCAACAATTGCATCGTTTCGGCCTCGATAAAGGTCGAGCCGGTCGCCACCCGCACCAATTTTGAATCGGCCACACTCACGCGCAATGGCTGCTTGGCTGCAATAGAGGTGATAACATAACGCCACAACATCTCATCCGCTGGTTTGGAAGCAATCAATACCGCCCGCTCATATTGCATTTGAGCCTCAGCCACCTCAGCCCGTGCTAACGCCTCGTCGCCGCGCACTATATATTGTTGGACAGGGATTGCAGCCTCCCGCAGTATCGCTCGCCGTTGATCAACCGGCTGAGTAGGGTCAATATGCAACTGTTGCTCATACACACTATTGAGCAAAATAGCCGCTGTCGGGTTGCGGGGTGACTTTTGCCGCGCTAATTGCAAACAAGCTGCCGCATCGACCCAATTACCCAAGGCCGCGTTGGCCTCACCCGCCAAGCGATAGGCATAGGCATGATCAGGTCGTTGCACGATCGCTACGCTCAAGTGGGTGATGGCAGCTTCAACCGCCCGCGAATCTTTGGCGATGGGCAGGCTATCTATAGTGCGGGGTTGCGGCCACACCAAGCCCGCTGCCAGCAAACGACCAGCACGATCTATTTCATAATACCAAATAAGACGTGGCAACAGCGCAACAAAAGCCACAACCGCCCCCACCACAATCATCAGCAAAAAGACTTTTTTCACAACTTTATGAAATTATAGAGCATATCTCAGGTAATTTTCGGGGCTGTCTTCATGTCTATACGCTATAAATCTGTGCGCCATGAGCCACGAGCCTTAAGCCTTGAGTTATCTGGCTCATGGCTCCTAAAAAAACCATTATGAAAATCTATTCATCTGAAATCACACCCGAACAAACCTATTACGCCCAGTCACAATCACGGCGACAATTTTTCAAGACGGCAGGGCTGGTAGCGAGTGGCGCGTTACTCAGCGCATGTGCTCCCAGCACACCTAGCACGGTTGATCCAGCACCTACGGCCATCAAGCCAGAGAAGCCCGTCACCGCTGGGCAAACTGACGAATTGGGTGATGCCATCACCCAATATGATGCCATCTCGAACTATAACAATTTTTATGAATTCACCACCGATAAACAAGGGGTCGCCCAGATGTCAGCCGGTTTTGTCAGCTCGCCATGGAAAGTGCAAGTCGGTGGGTTGGTCAACAACCCTAAAACCTTCGACATTGACGACCTGCGCAAAATTGCGCCAATTGAACGCATTTATCGGATGCGTTGTGTCGAAGCATGGAGCATGGTCATCCCTTGGAGCGGTTTTACGCTCAGCAATTTGCTTAAGCAAGTCGATCCCAAATCCGAGGCCAAATATGTGCGCTTCGAGACCCTGCTCGACAGCAATCGCTTCCCCGGTCAGCGTGACCGTTCATTCCCTTGGCCTTACACCGAAGGGCTGCGCCTTGATGAGGCCATGCACGATCTGACCTTGCTGGCCACCGGCATTTATGGCAAACCCTTACTACCGCAAAATGGCGCACCCATTCGGCTGGTCGTACCGTGGAAATATGGCTTCAAAAGCATCAAATCCATCGTCAAAATCGACCTTGTGGCCGAGCAACCAACCTCGCTGTGGATGAAATCTGGCCCATCCGAATATGGCTTTTACTCCAACGTCAACCCTGAAGTATCACATCCACGTTGGTCGCAAAGTTCCGAACGCCGCATCGGCGAAATGGCCCGCCGCCGCACCTTGTTATTCAACGGCTATGCTGACCAAGTGGCCTCACTGTATGCTGGCATGGATTTGCGCAAAAATTACTAAACATGCTTTTTCGCATCTTCGTTCATATGGCCGCGCTGCTGCCAATAACTCACCTATTGTGGGACACATGGCGGGGCAACCTCACGGTTAATCCCTTGCAAGATTGGACCTTCCGCACCGGTGATTGGGCATTGCGATTACTGGTTGCATCATTGGCTTGTACCCCCATTGCCACTATTTTTGGCTTTAAACAGGCCAGCAGCGTACGCCGCGCCTTGGGTTTGTATGGCTTTGGCTATGCAGTTGTGCATTTTTTCATCTTTATTGGGGTCGATTATCGTTTTGCCTTTGATCTGATTTGGGATGACCTCGCGACCAAGCGCTATATTTTGGTTGGATTAGTGGCCTTGCTCATCTTCATGCCGCTTGCCATCACCTCGACACGTGCTTGGATGAAACGCCTAGGGCGACAATGGAAGCAATTGCATAAACTAACCTATATCGCAGTGCCACTGGCAGTTGTGCATTATATTTGGCTGGTCAAGGCCGATCTGCGTGACCCATTACTTTATGCCACAATTGTGGCGGTGTTATTGTTGCTACGTTTGCCATGGGTGCGTACCCAAATCAGCAAACTAAAATACCGCCGAGTGTTTCAAAAGTTATAGTAGAATATAAGCTTGTCAGATTCGGTGACGAATTTGACGAATTTCACATGCGTTGATCAAGTGCGGCGATCCTGCAAATGTCACTTAACATTTGTAGCCGAGCAAGCAATGACGCAGAGGTTTATAAGGAGAATAAAACTAAATATGTCTGTTGTTCCCATGAAAACGCTCCTAGAGACAGGAGTGCACTTTGGTCATCGCACAAAGCGATGGAACCCCAAGATGAAGCCGTTTATTTTTACCGAAAGAAACGGTGTTCATATTATTGATCTTCAGCAAACCATTGTCGCTTTAGACGATGCCGCAGCAAAAATCCGTGACACTGTCGCAAAAGGCGGCACAGTCATGTTTGTTGGCACCAAGCGTCAAGCCCAAGACCCAATCACCACCCAAGCCCAACGCGCCGGTCAACCTTATATCATCGAGCGCTTTATGGGTGGCACCCTGACCAACTTCAAAACCATGAAGTCACGGTTAGACCATATGGCTGATCTTGAAGCTGCCAAAGAAAGAGGCGAGCATGATCGTTTGACCAAGAAAGAGGCCTTGCTTAAGACCCGTGAAATTGAACGTTTGAATAAACGCATGGGCGGCATTAAGAATCTTCGAAAATTGCCCGATGTCTTGTTCATTGTCGATGTCAGCCGCGAAGGCAACGCTGTCAAAGAAGCCAATAGCCTCAACATTCCAGTCATTGCGATGGTTGATACCAACTGCGACCCAACCGGTGTTGACTACGTTATTCCATCCAATGATGATGCCATTCGTGCCATTAAAGTCATCGTCGAAGCCATGTCCAATGCAGCCCTCGAAGGGTTGGCGTTGCGCAAAGGCACAGGTGACCTAAGCACAGAAATGGCTTCGGTT
>JAGWYZ010000341.1 GCA_018969115.1 Chloroflexota bacterium
GGTATAGCCCTGCCCAATTAGTTGATTTAGACGTGCCCGATGATCCTTTGACTTTGCTGGGTTTTTCACCTAAAGTGTCAATCTAACTTTGTGACTTTTTGAACCATGCCATTTTTTAAGATTAAAAATTAAAATAATGTATAGTACCTTCGCTATGTCACTCATAAATCAGCTTTTTAGATTGTGAAGGTGGTATTCATATACTCAGCATTGCAGGAATTAAAATTCCGCGATGGACTTGCGAAGCCTGCATTTGCAGGCTAGCGAGAGATGTGAAGCCAGTTATATCGTCCATTGATCATGCGCGATACCGACCAAAACCCATTCACCTTTTTCGAGTTGAAAAACTAAGCGCAAACTGCGCCACTGAATCCCATCGCCGGTAGGATCGGGAAAATAGTGCTCGACAAACACACTGTTGGGATAAAACTGGGGTAAATTGTGAATGCTGTTGCCATTGCCCAAACGTTTGTTATAGGCGCTATTGGGCGCATTTAAAAAATCGACCTCATAGATAAATTTTTGAGCGTAAGCTGCAAACGTCAGGTTGATAGGCTCGCCGCTGCCATCAGCCAGACCCCACCGATGCACAGTTTTATCGGTATAGGCGGTCTTTAACTGTGTTGTCGTCAGCACGATATCTTGGGGTTTGGCCATAGCATAAGGCGAAAACCGCACCCCTTTGGTTGGGTGGGCCAACGCTGCTAACGCTGCGCCATTATTGGCTTGAAAAGCCATCATCACTTGGGTAGCTTTGCCGCGCAGCAACAGTTCGGTTTCTTTTGCACCGGGTTGTGGTGGAATCGTCTTGGGGTCTGCATACCAATCGTTGATATTAATTTTGGGCGTTGTTTGCCCAACAGATACGTTTACAACGACCCATTCGCCATATTGTTTACAAGCATCTGGCTTATTTATCAAAATGCACTGCGAATAACTGCTATAGCCACCGCCGATGGTTCCGGTAATACCGATAGGATAAGCAAAAATTTCGTAACTACCAGCGGGTAGTGTCATGGTATAACTTCGTTGGTTGCGCACGGTTTTTTGGCTAATCAGCGCACCGCTTTCAAGGCTACGGGCATAAATAGTCAGGGATGGTATGCCCTCAGACGGGTAAGACAATGCGCCAGTGACTGTGCCAAGTGTTTGTTTTAGCCCGCCCGCGCTGCCGCTAAAGGCCATCAGCCATTGTTTGGCGCTGTCACTCCATTGCAAATCCCAAATAAGCCCGTCGGTATACCACTTCACTATATTTTTATCCAGATGTGCTTCGCTTACTACGGCTTGCATCAGGTTTTTTTGTGGGACCTGCACAATACTGCGCACATCTCGTGCTAATATCTCTTTTTGACCAGCAGTAAATTGTTCTAACGGTAACAATTTTTGCATAGAGGGCTGCAAAAATGCATAGGCGGCCTTATAATTTTTGTCTTCGAGCCAGCTATAAAACTGGCGCACAGTTGCTTCGCGGGCTTGGGTCAATGGCTCGACCTTTTTGCCAAGCTCGACCAACTTATTATCTTTTAACTGATAGCGGGTGGTGACACTGGCACTGGGGCAGCAATTGCCCTCCCAGCCGGCATATTGTGGGTAGCCAACGATTAATTCACCTTTAATAATTTGCCCATTTAATTTATAACCTGCAAGTGCCGTTGTCAATTTCGGCTTGCCATCGGGGCCAACATTAAATACCAACACGCCAGTATTGCCAGCCGTGCCGCCCGAAGCCAAATTAAACACGGCTTCTTCTTGCCCATCGCCCGAAAAATCACCATAAGCCACATCTTGGGCATAAACATACCCATACGCCCCTTCCCCGTCGGGCTTGTTTTTTTCTTTGACAAAAGGCGCATCGGGGCTTGCGGGCAACTGGGGTTGGGTTTTGTCGATCATCAGCAATGGCTCATTGGCAATGGCTTGTAGCCAATTCACCTTGCGCATGTCGAGCTTTGGCACGACGCTTGGTTTAGGGGGCGCGGTTGAAGCCAAAGTGGGTGTTGGGGGCAATGGCATAGCCGTTGGCTGGGGCTTGTCATTTGGTGTAACCGCCGATGTTGGCGCGATCACTGTCGTGATGAGTGCCACAGTGGTGGCCGCAGGAGGCAATGGGGCGGGGGTGCTTGGGACGCGATTACATGCAGTCCAGCCAATCATTATGGCACTTAGGCAGATATAAGTTGTAATACGCATATTGTTTTCTATCAATTGAGGCGAAAATAGCCGCTAAAAGATTGGATGTCTAAGTAAGGGGCGCGGCGATAATATTAAGCTGCGCTAAGACATCCGATGTTTGTGCTATTTTCATCTCAGGCATACCAAAGCGGGCTTAGGTTTTTGCCAATTTCATTATTCGCCATCAAGCCTTGCTTGATGACTTGATGAGGAAATGAAATTGGCACGTCCTCGATTTTTGTCTAGGCATGGTATATCTGGCTGAGTATAAATGACTTGATTGCAAGAGAATAAAAACACCCGTACTGTAATGTACGGTTGTTTTATTATCTTGCATATAGTTCTCAATTTGAAGGGATGAAGGGATGTAGACCATGAAAAGGGAAATAAAAATCGATACAGTAAGCACTGTGTGACAGCTAAACGAATTTGGGTTACCCGTTTAATACCAACCTCTTAATCAAGATGGAATTCTGATGGTCGAATTTATCCAAGCTAAGTTTGTTTTAAGTGCCTCAAATGACTCCATAATCTAGTCCTAGCCAACCAATTGACTTACTTGCTCAACATTTGATGACAGTTCTTTCAATGCAACTTCAACTACAGCTTTCTTCGCTTCAATATTTGGGTAAAGTTTGTCTTCTATTTCATTGCGTATCCATTCAAAGATCCGTTCCACTGGATTTAATTCAGGTGAATAGGGCGGTTGATAGATTAAACTCACTACACTCTCTTCACATGTTTTTTTACTCGCATGGCTCGGCGCATTGAAGTGGACCCCAATCTGGCAAATAACTGTACTAGCCCAGACTCACTATACGTGACATTAAACTTTGCTTTCACCCATGCACCCCTGCTTTTCGACTACTGAAGCCATGTTTCGCACTTTCATCGCTTAGCATCCCATGCTGCTCTTCGCTCAACCGACACCGACTATGTCGAAATCCACCGTGCTTGTCTTCTCTGATGCCGCTCAACCCTTTCATTTGATAGCGTTCTACATTTTTATAGCCTG